>JAUHYJ010000029.1 GCA_030425785.1 Acidimicrobiia bacterium
TCGTGGGCTACTACGTCGAGGGCCAGGGCACCCCGGGGCCCAAGGGCGACACGGGCGACCCCGGGCCCAAGGGCGACCCCGGGCCCGCCGGGTTGAGCTACGTCGACACCTTCGAGTCGGGCGCCACGACGGCCCTCGGCACGACGTCCCCACCAGCAGCACCAGCGAACTACTTCTTCTCGGCCAACCTGCAGGCCGGGCGGTACTTCGCGACCGGCGACCTGACGATCAAGAACGAGGACGAGGCGAAGGTCGGCATGGCGATCTGCTCCTTCTTCGCCGACGACGTCGAGATCGGCGCCGTCTCACTCGCGTCGATGCCGACCAGCGCCGCCGACGACAGCTTCGCCGTGTTCCCGGTCGCCGCGTCCTTCGAGGTGCCCGCCTCCGGGGTCGTCGAGTTCGGTCAGCGCTGCTATTCGGAGGGCGACTCGACCGACCTCGTCTACTGGTTCGCCAACCTGACGCTGTTCAAGGTCGGGTAGCCGGCGGGCGCCGGGTCTGACCTCCGACGGGACGAGGCCCGGGCACACGGGTGCGCAGTAGCCTGCGCCACATGGCAGGGGAGCTGATCTACGCGTACCGGATCATGCGGCTGCCGCTGCTCGACGCAGGTGGGGCCGAGATCGGCAAGATCGCGGACCTCGTCACCGTCGCCGGCCGACCCGGGCATCCGCCGCGTGTGGTCGGGTTCGTCGCCACGAGCCAGCGACGCCGGATCTTCGTGTCGTCGTCGCGGGTCGCCGACCTCAACGTCGACGGGGTGCGACTGCGTAGCTGGGACCTCGATCTCAATCCGTTCAAGAAGCGGCCCGGCGAGACGCTCCTCGGCGAGCAGATCATCGATCAGCACGTCGGCGACGAACGCGTCAGCGACGTCGGCCTCGTCGAGGCGCGCGACCCGCGGTCGCGCTGGTGGAACGTCGACAAGGTCCGCCTCGCCAAGCGGCAGGCGCTCCGCCGCCGACCGACGTATCGCTTGGTCGACTGGCGCGAGGTCACCCGTCTCTTCCACGGCTCGTCGGCGATGGCGGCCGAGGCGGCCCGGCTGCGCGACATGCACCCGTCCGACGTCGCCCACATCGTCCGCTCGATGCCCCTCACCCAGCGCCGGCAACTGGCTGCGTCGATGGACGACGAACGACTCGCCGACGTGCTCGAGGAGCTGCCCGAGACCGAGCAGCTCCGTCTCATCGAGGGGCTCGACACCGAGCGGCTGATCGGTGTGCTCGACGAGATGGAGTACGACGACCTCACCGACCTGCTCGGCCAGATGCCCCAGCAGCAGCGCGAGGCGATCCTCGAGGCGATGGACGAAGAAGAGGTCGAGGTCCTGACCCGGCTGCTGTCGTACGAGGAGTCGACCGCAGGCGGCACGATGACCCCCGAGATCGTCATCCTCGGCCCGACCGACACCGTCGCCGAGGCACTGGCCGAGATCCGTGATCCCGATCTCACCCCGTCGCTCGCGAGCCAGGTGTTCATCGTCCAGCCGCCGTTCAAGCCGCCGACCGGCCGGTTCCTCGGCGTCGTGTTCATGCAGCGTCTGTTGCGCGAACCGCCGAGCATCGAGCTGCGCCACTGCATCGCCCGCGACGTGACGACGATCAACCCGGACGCGTCCGACCGCGCCGTGTTCGAGGAGTTCGCGTCGTACGACATGCTGTCGCTCGCCGTCGTCGACGAGGCCCAGCACCTGCTCGGCGCGATCTCGGTCGACGACGTCGTCGACCGCATGCTCGGCGCCGGCTGGCGCCTCCGTCATCGCCGCCAGGATCGCACGTACGACGCCATGGCCGCATCCGCGGCGACCGCGGCGTCGAACGCTGCACCGAGCCCTGGCGAGGCCCCCGGATGAAGCGCCGCAGCGATCTGACCGAGCCGCGCCAGCGCGGCCGGTTCGACGTGTCGTACGACCCCGAGGTGTTCGGCCAGTTCAGCGAGTCGATCGCCCGCTACCTCGGTACCGCCCGGTTCCTCGTGTGGCAGACGGGCGTGATCGTGGTGTGGCTCGGGCTGAACATCATCCCGCCCGAGCGCTACCAGTTCGACCCGTGGAGCCGCGGCCTGGTGTTGCTCACCCTGGTGCTGTCGCTCCAGGCGTCGTACGCGGCACCCCTGATCCTGCTCGCCCAGAACCGCCAGGAGCGACGCGACCGGATCCAGGCAGAACGCGACCGCGAGGTCGCCGAACGCACCCAGAACGACACCGAATTCCTCGCGCGCGAGATCGCCGGCGTGCGCCTGGCCCTCGCCGACGTGGTCACCGGCGAGGAGCTGCGCGATCAGCTCGACGATCTGACCAAGGCGATCGAGCGGCTGACCGAACGAGTCGACGGTCTCGCGGTCGACCGGACCGCCGATTGACGGAGCACCGATGATGCTCCGCGTCGCACCCCGGGAGGCTGTCCGCGACCCGATCGCCTAGCGTCGGTGGGATGACCGAGTCACTCCCGTACGGCACCTGGCCGTCGCCGATCAGCGCCGAGATGCTGACCGCCGGCGTGACGAAGCTCATCGACGTGTGGGTCGACGGCGACACCACCGTGTGGCACGAAGCACGTCCGGACGAGGGCGGGCGCCAGGTGCTGGTCGCAGTCGGCGCCGACGGGGCCCGCCGCGACCTGACGCCGCCACCGTTCAGCGTGCGCAGTGGCGTCCACGAGTACGGCGGCGGCGCGGCCTGGGTCGAGGGCGGCACCGTCTGGTTCGTCCACTGGGACGACCAGCGCATCTGGCACGCACCGCTCGACGGTACGGGCGAGCCCGCCCCGCTCACTCCCGAGCCCGCCCACCCCCGCACGGTGCGATACGCCGACATGCGCCCGGATCCCTCCGGTGCGTGGCTGGTCGCCGTCGAGGAGGTCCACGACCCCGACGACCCGCACGCGGTCGTGAACCGCGTGGTGGTGTTGCCGGCGGGCCGACCCGACACCCCGGTCATCGTCCACGCCGGACACGACTTCGTCATGTCGCCGCGGTTCGTCGCGCCCGACCGCATCCGGTTCATCGCCTGGGACCACCCGAACATGCCGTGGGACGACACGTCGGTGCTCGAGTGCACCTTCGACCCGGCGACGGGCACCGCGAGCGAGGCGACCGTGATCGCGTCCGGGCACTCGTTCATGCAGCCGGTCGGCGACGTCGTCATCAGCGACGAGTCGGGCGTCTGGAACCTGTGGCGCATCACCGACGACACACGGGCCCAGCTGACGTCCGGCGAGGGCGAGGTCGGTGGGCCGGCGTGGGTGTTCGGGTTGCGCGACCACGCCGCCCTGCCCGACGGACGGACGGTGTGGTCCGCCGGCGGCACCCTGCACGTCGGCGACGAGTCGCACGAGACGGGCGCCAACGCGATCGAACAGCTCGCCGTATCGGACGGGGCGGTGACGGCGATCGTGCGCGCGGCCGACCGGCCGGCCGTGATCCGACGATTCCCGCTCGACCGTCCCGGCCAGGGCGAGGTGATCGTCGACCATCCACCACTGCCGGTCGACACCGACGACATCTCCGAACCGCGCCGGATCGAGTACCCGACCGCCGACGGGCAGGTCGCGTACGGCTGGTACTACACGCCGGTGAACTCGCACGTCACGGCGCCCGCCGACACCGCGCCGCCGCTCGTGGTGATGATCCACGGTGGGCCGACCTCGGGCGCCCGTCCGTGGTTCGCGCTCGCCTACCAGTTCTGGACGACACGCGGGTTCGCGATCGTCGACGTCGACCATCGCGGATCGACCGGCTACGGCACCGAGTTCCGCAACCTGCTCCGAGGGACCTGGGGCAAAGTCGACGTCGAGGACTGCATCGCCGCCGCGACGTACCTGGCCGACCAGGGCCTCGCCGACCGCGACCGGATGGTGATCCGTGGCGGCTCGGCCGGCGGGTTCACCGTGCTCGCCAGCCTGGCGTTCGGCGACGTGTTCGCGGCCGGCGCGTGCTCGTACGGCATCGCCGACCTCTCGGTGCTGGCGGCCGACACCCACAAGTTCGAGTCGCGCTACACCGATCAGCTGATCGGGCCGTGGCCCGAGGCGCGCGACGTGTACGAGGCGCGCTCGCCCATCCATCACCTCGACCGCTTCGACACCCCCCTGATCGTGTTCCAGGGCCTCGACGACAAGGTCGTCCCGCCGAACCAGAGCGAGATGATCGTCGCCGCGTTGCAGGCCAAGGGTGTCGAGTGCGAGTACCACGCCTACGAGGGCGAGGGCCACGGGTTCCGCCAGGCCGAGACGATCATCCATTCGATGAACGCCGAGCTGGCCTTCTATCGCCGCGTCCTCGAGCTCGGCTGAGCACGCAGCGCCATCGGCTCGACCGGAGCCGAACCGATGGCCTGGCCCAGGGTGACGTGGGCGGACCGGGATGCGACACCCCGCTTGTACGGTGACGCGCATGGTCCCTGTCGAGCCACCTCGGCCGTCGCGCGACGAGGTCGCGGCCGAACTGGCGGCGCACGTGCGGGCGCTGGCCGGGCCCGACGCCGTGCCCCGGCCCGAGCAGATCGACGCCGTGACCGCCGTCGTCGCCGACCGGCGCCGTACCCTCCTCGTGGCCAGGACGGGCTTCGGCAAGTCGGCCGTGTACTTCTCGGCGACACGCATGTTGCGCGATCGAGGCTGGGGGCCGACCGTCGTCGTGTCGCCGTTGCTGGCGCTGATGCGCGACCAGGTGGCCGCCGCCGAGCGGCTCGGGCTGCGCGCCGTCACGATCAACTCGTCGAACATCGACGCCTGGGACGCGATCGAGGCCGAGATCGCCGACGACACGGTCGACCTCATGCTCATCGCGCCGGAACGGCTGGCCAATGCCGGCTTCCGGCGTCGGGTCTTCGACCATCTGCAGCAGCGCGCGTTCGCACTCGTGTGCGACGAGGCGCACTGCATCTCCGACTGGGGCCACGACTTCCGGCCCGACTACCGGCGCCTGCGGCACCTGCTCGCGGCACTCCCCGACTGGACACCCGTGCTCGCCACGACGGCGACGGCCAACCAGCGGGTGACCGACGACGTCGCCGTCCAGCTCGGCGACGACACGCTCGTGCTGCGCACACCGCTCGACCGCGCCAGCCTCCACCTGTCCGTGGTCGACCTGCCCGACGACGCTCACCGCCTTGCCTGGACGGCCGAGACCCTCGGCGAGCTGCCCGGTTCCGGCATCGTCTACTGCCTCACCGTCGATCAGGCCGAGACGACCGCCGACTGGCTGCGACGTCGCGGCCACGCCGTCGAGGCCTACACGGGCGGCGTCGACCCCGACCGCCGGCTGGCGATGGAGTCCGCGCTGCGCAGCAACGAGCTCAAGGCACTCGTGGCGACCTCGGCACTCGGCATGGGGTTCGACAAGGGCGATCTCGCGTTCTGTCTCCACCTCGGCCTGCCACCGTCCCCGGTCGCCTACTACCAGCAGATCGGCCGTGCGGGCCGTGCGATCGACCGGGCCGAGGTCATCGCGCTCCCCCGCCCGACCGAGGACGCGGCGATCTGGCGGTGGTTCGAGTCGGTCGCGCTGCCCTCCGAGGAGATCTGTCGCTCGGTGCTCGACCTGCTCGACACCGAACGCCCGACGTCGCTCGCCGCGCTCGAGCCCGACGTCAACCTGGGCCGCAGCCGGCTCGGCATCCTGCTGAGCATCCTCGAGGTCGACGGTGCGATCGCACGCGAGGGGTCCGGCTACGTGCGCACCGACGAGCACTGGGCCTACGACCACGAGCTGGTCACCGCACTCCGCACGCTCCGCCGGGCCGAGGCCGACCAGATGCTCCACTGGGCCGATCTCGATCGCTGCCGACTTCGCTTCCTGCGCGAGGCGCTCGACGACGACACCGCCGACGACTGCGGCCGCTGCGACCGGTGCACCTCGGCACGTTGGCAACGCGACCCCGACCCGACCGTCGTGGCCGCCGCGTACGACCTCCTGCGCGGCGGCGACATCGAGATCGAGCCGCGCCGTCAGTGGCCGACCGGCCTCGGTGAACCGAAGGGTCGCATCGCGCCGGAGCGCCAGCCGGCGGTCGGCCGCGCGCTGGCGCGGGTCGGTGACGGCGGCTGGAACCCGATCGTCGAGCGACTGATCGCCGCCGCCGGGGCCGGCGACTCGATCGAGCTCCCCGACGGCATGGTCACCGCACTCGCGGGCGTGCTCAAGCGGTGGAACTGGCCGGCTCGGCCGACCTGGATCTGCCCCGTCCCGTCGCGGCGACGGGTTCCCCTCGTCGGCGCGATCGCGGACGAGCTCGGACGGTTGGGCAAGCTCCCGGTCCATCACGCCCTCGTCGACCGAGCCGGGCCGGACACGGGCCGCCAGGCCGAGCAGGCCAACTCTGCGCACCAGCTCACCAACATCTGGTCGCGGTTCGAGGTCGACGCCGGGCAGCTGCCCGACGCCGCGACGCTCGCCGGCCCCGTGCTGGTGATCGACGACGAGGTCGACAGCCGCTGGACGATGACGGTCGTCGCATGGCGGCTGACCGGTGCGGGCGCCGGGCCGGTGCTCCCGTGCGCGCTCCGGTCGCGCTGACCGTTGCCCGCTCAGCCGGGCTGTGGGATGCCGGTGAACTCCTGGAGACGGACACCGAACGCCTCGACCCGGCGCAGCACGTCGATGGTCGGCAGCTCGGCCGACGCCGCGACCACCACGCCGGGCGGCACGATGCCGTCGACGATGCCGGTCGCGAACGCCGCCGTCGTCGCCGCCGACGCCGTGCCGACCAGCTCGGCGACGCCGGCGATCAGCGACTGGCGGGCACCGTTCGCCAACGCGCCGCGGACCTCGACCCGCAACGCGCCGGTGCCGCCCTCCTGGTGCGGTGGCCGGAGCATCGGGAGCCAGGCGGTGAAGCGGTCACGACGACGCGCCGACCGACGTGCCGAGATGCGTCGCGCATCGGGGAACGCACGATGCAGCGCGATCGGGGACGCGATCCGCGCCCGGTAGCAGTCCTTCGCGCCGATCGGCTCGGGGAACCAGCACAGCTCACGGCCGCTGCCGCCCACATGGTCGATCCACGCGCCGTCGCGCCACGACGGTGACAGCCCGCTCAGCGCCCGATGGTGGTCGCGGGCGCACGTCGGGCCGGCGGTGCCGTGGATGGCGACGTGGATCTCGTCGACGACGGCGAGCTGATCCGCGAGCAGCCGTGTGATCAGCCCGGACAGACCCGGCGACATGGCGGCGCCGACGACGAGCGACCGGTCGCCCGGAACGACGGCGTCGAGCAATGCCTGCGTGTCGCCGATCGAGTCGCCGACGGTGACGACGTGGAGGCCGCGCGCGAGCAGTGCGGCCGCCAGGGTCGCGTGCTCGCCGCCGTGTGCGAGCACCACGACGTCGCCCGCGGCGGTGCCGCTCACGCCCGACCACCTCGAGTCGTGCAGGATCACCGGCCGACCGGCGAGCATCCGCTGGAGTCGGGTGGCGACGATGCCCCGCCCGACGACGTGCACGGTGGCGACGCGTGGTGCGCTCACGAATCGGTGGGCAGTTCGAGCGGCCGCCACCCGCCGCGTTGCGGCGGCACGCCGCCCGACCCCTTCAGGCGGATGCCGGCCGCCGCCACGCCCGCCATCACGAGCGCCGACAGGATCCGGCGGAAGAGCTTCACGGCGCGGTCCCGGTCATGGGCGGCATGATACGGCGAGGCGAGGGCGGCCCGCAGCTCACTCGTGCGGTGTCGGGTCCGTGTCCCCGTGGTCGCCGGGCTCGCTCAGGTCGTCGACGTCGACGTTCACGTCGTCGTTCACGTCGTCGTCGCTCGCATCCTCGGCCGCATCGCCGCTCGCGTCGTCGACGCTCGCCGTGGCCGGTACCTCGGACACGACCAGCAGCGGCTGGTCCGGGCGCGTCCGGAAGACGCGCTCCTTCCGCGATCGGTCCATATGGTCAGCACACGCACGAGCCGCCCCCGACGGGGGACACAGCCACCGATCAGCCGGCCGGATCGAGCGCGTCGCGGAGGCCGTCACCGATGAAGTTGACGCACAGCACCGTCACCAGGATCAACAGCCCGGGGAACCACACCAGCCACGGCGCCGTCTGCACGTACCCCTTCGAGCCCGCGAGCATGTTCCCCCACGTCGGTGTCGGCGGCTGGATGCCGAGACCCAGGAACGACAACGCCGACTCGAGCAGGATCGCGGCCGCCATGGTCAAGGTGACGTTCACCAGGATCGGGCCGCGGGTGTTCGGCACGATGTGACGTCGGATGATGTGGGGCCAGCTCGCGCCGGTCGCGCGTGCCGCCATCACGAACTCCTGCTCGCGCAGCGTGAGGGTGACGGCTCGGACGATCCGGGCGAGCGGCATCCAGGTGATGCCGGCGACGATCAGCACGACCGCGACGAGCGAGTCACCCACGATGCGCGCGGCCACGATCAGCACGATCAGCCCCGGGAGCGCGAGCATGAAGTCGACGATGCGCATGAGCACGGCGTCGACCCACCCGCCGAGGTAGCCGGCGACCGCGCCGGCCACGGTGCCGACGATCGCACTGACCACGGCGACGCCGCCGGCGACGGCGAGCGAGATGCGCCCCCCGTACAGCAGCCGCGACAGCTGGTCGCGACCGAGCGAGTCGGTACCGAGCCAGTACGTGCCGTCGGGCGACGAGAACGTCGACGACAGGTCCTGCTCGGTCTCCGAGTACGGAGCGATCAGCGGTGCGAGCACGCACGCCAGCACGAGCACGGCGAGCACGATCGACGCCACGACCGCCGGGCGATGGCGTCGGAAGCGTCGCCGTGCCAGCTGTCCCGGTGACGGCCGGGCAACCTCGTCGAGGGTGGCGACGAGGTCGGTCACGCGAGTCGCACCCGTGGGTCGAGGACCCCATAGGCGAGGTCGGCCAACAGGTTGAACACGACCACGGCGAGCGAGGTGATCATCAGCCACGGCAGGATCACCTGGTAGTCGCCGGACTGGATGGCGTCGAGGAACAACGGGCCCATCCCGGGCCACTGGAAGACGGTCTCGGTGACCACGAGCCCGCCGAAGATCGCACCGATGTCGCCGGCCAGCTGCGTGGTGACCGGCACGAGCGCATTGCGCGACGCATGGTGCCGAACGACGCGCGACTCCCGCACACCGAACGCCCGCGCCGTGCGCACGTAGTCGGCGCGCAGCACTTCGATCATCGAGGCGCGCATGTAGCGGCTGTAGACGGCGACGAGCTGCACGGCGAGCACGGTGGCCGGCAGGACGAGGTGCCGCACCCGATCGAGCAGGTCGAAGTCGGTACCCGGACTCCGCGTGCCGGCGGTGTAGAAGATCGGCCCGTCGAGGCCGAGCCAGTCGACGAGGTACACGCCGAAGACGAGCTGCAGCATGATCGCGAACCAGAAGTTCGGCATCGACAAGCCGAAGAACGCAGCGCCCGTCGACAGGTGGTCGAACGCCGAACCGCGGCGGACGGCGGCGACGACACCGATGGTGATGCCGATCAGGAAGCTGATCGAGACCGCGGTGACGCCGAGCACCATCGTGTTCCACAGCGCGTCGGCGAGCTGCGGCCCGACGGCGCGGTTCGACACGAGCGAGGTGCCGAGGTCGCCGCGCACGACGTTGCCGAGCCAGCGCAGATACTGCATCGCGGCCGGGTCGTCGAGACCGAGCTGGTCGCGGTAGCGCTGCACGTCCTCGGCCGACACGCGCGGGTTGCTCCGGATGCCGGCCTCGGGGCTCGAGATCGCACGCGTCGCGGCGAACGACACGATGCTCAGGACGAGCAGGACCGGGATCGACGCGAGCAGCCGACGCAGCGCGTAGGCGACCACGGTCATCCCCTCGGCGTGCCGGCCCGGCCCGGCCCCGTCGTGATGCGGTCGGGGTGTGTGGTAACCGGGTCACACCCCGACCGCACCACTGGGCTGCCGGACGACGACGTCGAACGTGGGGCGCCCACCGTCGTCTCCCGGCCGATCATTCGCCGCCGATCACTCGACGACGTACCAGTCGTACATGTTCGAGAAGCCGCCGTAGGTGCTCGACGTCCAGTCGCCGATCGGCCCGCCCAGCTGGTCGGAACGCCACGCGGTCAGGTTCGGCAGCTGATAGAGGGGGATCCACGCCATGTCGGCGCGGACCTCTGCCCCGATCGCCCTGATCGTCTCGAGCCGCTCCGCCGGGTCGAGCTGGCGGTCGCTGAGCCGGACGAGGTCGGTGACGGTCTCGCTGTCCCAGGCCATGCTGTTCTGACCCGAGAAGCCGTTCTCGTCGCTCGGGATCTGCGAGCGGTCGTACAACGTCGTGACCGACGGGTCGGGGCTCGCCACCTGGGCGTAGAGGCCCATCCCGAAGTCGAGCGTGGGCAGTCGGTTCTGGAACAGCTCGCCGGCGTCGTAGTTCTCGATCTCGAACCGGATGCCGAAGCCCGCGACCTGCTCCTGGACGAGCGCCTGCACGTCCTCACGCCGGGTGTTGCCGGCGACGGTGTTCCACACGATCACCAGCGGGGTGCCGTCGCGCTCCCACACGCCGTCGTCGTTGCGGGCCCATCCGGCCTCGGTGAGGATCTGGGCGGCCCGATCGACGTCCTGGGTCACGTCGGCGAAGTCGTCGCCACACCAGTCGCCGACGGTCGGAACCCAACCGGCACACTGCAGCACACCACCGTCCGGGAAGATCGGTGCCATCACGGTGTCGAAGATCTCCTGTCGGTCGATGGCGAACGCGAGCGCCTCGCGCACGGCCTGCTCGGCCAGGATCGGCGACTGCGGCGACCGCTGGTTCGGCCACAGCCCCTCGAACACCACACCGCCCGCGATCTGGGAGTCGATGCCGTCCTGGTCGAGCCGCTCGGTGATGCCGGGCGACGGCTGCGGGAAGATCGCGGCGACCTCACCCGTCTGCAGCGCGATGATCTCGGTGTCGGTGTCCTCACGAGGCACGAACGTGACCTGGTCGAGCAGCGGGACGCGATCGGCGTCCCAGTAGGCGTCGTTGCGGACCAGGACGGCTTCCTCCGCGCCCCACGAGTCGAGCATCCACGGCCCGCCCGACCACTCGATCGCATCGAGCAGCTCGTCGGCCACGTCGGTCGAGGTGAACTCGTCGGCCTTCAGGAGGAACCCGGTGCCACCGCCGAACAGGTCGGCCCAGGGCGCGTACGGCTCGCTGAACGTGACCACGGCGGCCTTCGGATCCGACGTGTCGACGTCGGTGATGAGGTCGACGCCGGCGGTGCTCAGCGTGCCCGTCGTGTCGAGGATGGCGCGCCAGGTGAAGCGGACGTCCTCGGACGTGATCGGGCTCCCGTCGCTCCAGACTGCGTCGTCGCGGATCGGGAAGGTGACCGTGAACGGCTCCTCGGTGATCAGCCCGTTGTCGAGCGACGGCGCCTCGACCAGCACCGGCGACGCCTGGTAGTTCCCGTCGACGTCGAGCTCCATCAACCGCGGGAGCACGTGTGCCGTCACCGACCACACGAGCCACGACGCGTTCGCGCACGAGGTGACCGGGTTGAGGCACTCGGGCCACTGCTCGGCGGCGAACACCGCCGAGCCACCATCGCGATCATCGCCTGTCACGGAGTCCTGGGGCGCCGCGGAGTCCTGGCCGGCCGCGGAGTCCTGCGGTGTCGTCGCGTCGTCGGTGCGTTCGGTCGTCGCCGGCCCGTCGCCCGGTGCGTCCGCCGGTGCGTCGTCGTCACCCCCGCACGCGGTCGCGACGAGCAACACGCCGGACGCCACGACCATCGACCATCTCCGACGTCGCACTTCGGACCCTCCCACCTTCGACATGTGGGGGGAACACGCAGCCGCATCGCCCATCAGGGGACACGGACGCGCGCGGCGAACTCAGAGCGGTCCGGTGAAGCCGATCGTGGGGACGGTCGTCGCGAGTGACGCCGGCGGCGCATCCACCCCGGGCCGCGCGGCCGTGGACACGATGCGATCGATGACCGCGCGTTCGGCGTCGGCCGTCGGGTGTCCGAGCGAGGCGGGCACCACGTCGGGCGTCGGCGACACCGCTGCAGCCGGGTCGACTACCGCCGGGGTGTCGTCGAACGAGTCCCCGGCGTCGCGTCGGTCGTCGAGGACGCCGACGACGACGAGCCCGCCGACGACGAACAGGAGCGGCACCGCGACGACCTGCAGGCCGAACCGTCGCCGCGCACTCCGGGCCGGGCCGACGGCGCCGAGGGGCGGCACCGCGACGTCGACCGCGCGCAGTTCGCGTGCGGCGTGCTGGAGGCGCCGCTCGAGGCTCATTCGCGCTCCCCCAGCCGTTCGGCGAGCGCGGCTCGACCCCGTTTCAGGTGCGTCTTCACGGTTTCCTCACCGAGGCCCAGGATCGCTGCAACCGCCGAGAGCGGCTGGTCCTCGACGTAGAACAGCGCCAGCACCTCGGCCTGGCGGGGCGACAGCGAGCGCAGCGCCTCCCAGACCTCCTCGTCGCCGACGACCGGTTCGGCGACCTGCTCGCGGTCGGCCTTGATCCGCTCGACGGCGCGGCGTTCGGACGCCTGGCGGCGGCGGTACGAGATCGACCGGTTGATGACGACCCGCCGCACCCACAGATCGGGGCGGTCGAACCCGGCGACGCGCTGCCACCGGTCGTGGGCGGACACGAACGCCTCCTGCGCGAGCTCCTCCGCGATCTGCATCGATCCAGACAGCGAGTAGGCGAGACGAACGACCGACGGGTACTGCGCTCGATAGAAGTCGTCGAACGCGGGCTCGGCGCGGGCGGGTGCGGTCGTCGGCGCCGCCGGTGCCGGAACGGTCCGCTGGGAGAGAGCCACGGGAAGGACACGCACGAGCCGCCGCCAGCGGGGGACACGGCCGGTCGGATCGCCCAGGGCACCGGGAGCAACCCGGTCGACGCGTCGGGTGCCGTCGCGCGCCGGGTGCTCCATGGCCCGACCGTACCCGAGGAGGCCGACCGGGCTGCGAGCAGTCGGCGAGCGTGGGCCGGATCGTCGTTCGATCGCGCTTGACAACATCTTTTGTCAAAGGCATGCTGACGGCGTGGACGACGTTCGTGTGCTGACCGATCCGGGCGCCGTCGAAGTGGCGCTCGATCCGACCCGGGCAGCGATCCTCGAGGCACTGGCCGAACCGGGGTCGGCCACGACCGTCGCCACGGCGATCGGGTCGACCCGCCAGAAGGTCAACTACCACCTGAAGCTGCTCGAACGGCACGGCCTGGTCGAGCGCACCGACGAGCGCACGTGGGGCGGCATCACCGAACGCTTCGTGCGTCGGTCGGCCCGCCGGCTGATCGTCGACCCTGGCGTCGTCCAGGACGGCGTGACCGATCCCGAGCACGTCGCCGACCGCCTGTCGGCCGCCTACCTCCTCGCCGTCGGCGCCCGCACCGTGTCCGAGATCGGCGCCATCACGGCCGCGGTCGACCCCGGCACGCGCCTGCCGACCCTCACGATCGACGCCGAGATCGGGTTCGCGTCGCCCGCAGATCGCGCCGAGTTCACGGCCGAGCTCCAGGCCGCGGTCGTCGCACTCGCGTCCCGCTATCACCACGACGACGGTCGGGCACATCGGCTGATCGTGTCGTCCTACCCTCGACCGGA
>JAUHYJ010000626.1 GCA_030425785.1 Acidimicrobiia bacterium
GACCGTCTCGTCATCGTCATCGTCATCGTCATCGGCGTCGCCGTCGGCGTCGGGCGACGCCGGCTCGGGCGTCGGGCGGGGTGAGTTCGGCACCATGATCGGGACCGGCCCGGTCGTCGGCGTCAGGTTGACGAGCTCGTCGGGCGAATCGACCGCCCGCAGCTCGGACGTCACGTCGACCGCGACCAACCGCGCCCGCTCGAACACCTGCAGCAGGCGGTCGCGCCCGTGGATGAGCTCCTCGATCTGGTGGCGGGCGAGCGTCGTGCGGCGGTCGAGGTCGGCGAGCACGCGCTCGCGGTACGCCCGGGCCTCGTTGACCATCTCGCGGCCCTGCTGCTTGGCCAGTGCGACCTCGGCCTCCGCGTCGGAGACCGCGTCCTGGCGCTTGCGGGCCACGTCGACCTCGGCCTCCTGGCGCAGCCGATTCGACTCGTCGCTCGCCTCGCGGAGCAGCCTCGCCGCGCTCTCCTCGGCGCGGGCCTTGATCTGCGACGCCGACTCACGCGCGGTCTGCAGCACCCGCAGGGTCTCCTCGCCGAGCAGTTTGGTGACCGTCTCGTCGTCGAGCTCGCCGACAGGTGCCTGGTCGCGCGCCTCGCGCAGCTGGGCCAGCAGCTGGGTCTCACGCTCTTTCAGCCGCTCCATCTCGGCTGCGACCGCGACGAGGAACGCACGCACCTCGTCGGTCTGGTACCCGCGACGCGCCGTCGAGAACCCGGCGTCGGCGATCGACGTGGGCGACGAGGGGTCGGGGCGCGACATGGATGCAGCCATCCCACCTAGCGTAAACGCCGCCACCATGCGGTTGGCGGCAATCCGAGACGCCGGATCAGGTCACGATCCCGGCGCCGGCGGGATGGGGTCACCGCCCCGCTCCTGCAGGGCCTCGATCGCCTCCTCGAGGGTCGCGACGGGCACGATCTCGAGGCCGTCGCCGCCGGCCTCCTCCGCCGCCGCGATGTCCTCGTCGGATTGCGACGCCGGGACGAGGAACACGGTGACACCGGCCTGCGCGACGCTCGACGCCTTCTGGCGCAGACCACCGATCGCACCGACCGAGCCGTCGAGCTCGATGGTGCCGGTGACCGCCACGTTGCCGCCGCCGGTCAGCTCACCGGGGGTCAGTTCGTCGATCATCGTGAGCGTGAAGGCGAGCCCCGCCGACGGACCGCCGATCGAGCCGGTGTCGATGTCGAGCTCGAACGGCAGCTCGACGCGCCGGGTGTCGAACGGATAGAAGCCGACGATCGTGCGGTCGGGCTCGGACGGCGACGACGTCAGCGTCACCTCGACCTCGAGCGGGCCCGTGCCGGGCCGGTCGATGTCCATCACGACGACGTCGCCGGCCTCATAGCCGGCGAGCACCTGGCCGAGGTCTTCGACGCCGTCGACCTCGACGCCCTCGACCGACAGGATGCGGTCACCGGGGTCGAGCACCTCGTCCGACGGGGCCCACTCGATGCACTCGGTCCCGTCCTCGTTCGGCACCAGGCACACGATCTCGTCGATCAGGACGTCGCCGGGGACCAGCTCGACGTCGAACCCGACGCGCTGCAGGGCGACGAACTGCGCGACCTGTTCGGACGTGCGCATCTGCTCGAGCGCGAGGCTGCGACGCTGTTCGGGGCTGCGGAAGCCGTACTTCTCCTCCTCGGTGAGGAACTGGATCGCCGGCTCGTCCCGGCCGAGCACCCACGACAGCACCGATTGGCTCGGTTCGAGCACGGTCACGAAGTAGAAGTCGCCCTCGGGCACGTACTGCTCGGCGACGTCGCCGAGATCGCCGAACAACAACCGGTCCTTGACGGGCTGGGCCGACGCCGGCGTGCGGGCGAACGGGGCCGGCTGCTCGACACCGAGACGCTGGTTCTCCTTCTCGGCGACGAGGCTCGACGGCAACACGGCGAGTACCGGGATGGCCACCAGGACGAGGAACGCCAGCGCGACGAGGGGGGTCGTCCACCACCGGTGGCGACGATCGCCGGCGACGAGCCCCACCCGAGCCGCAGCCTCGGCCGACGACTCGTAGCGCCCGGGGGCGGGCGGCGGTGGCGGCGGCTCCGGAGGTAGGGTCGAGGTGGTGGTGTCGGTCACGCTGGGGCTCTCGGTGGACGGGCTGACGATCAGAGCGGCGCTGATCGTCGGTCTCGCGATCGCCGCATTGCTGCTGACCGGGTGGCGTAAGCCTGCCAGAGCCGAGCCCCGATCACCACGCGCCGTGCGAACGCGTTCGACGTCGGGCGTCGTGGTCGACCACGTCGACACGCCGCTCTACCACCGCCCCGGCATCGTCCGTCGCCTGCTCGCCGCCGCGGCCAGCGGCGGCATCGGGGTGCTGATCGGCGTCCTCACGGCGATCGTCGCTGCGTTCACGGTCGCGTTCGCGGTGATCTGGATGACCAACCTCCTGCAGCAGTGAGACCGCATCGATGAGCCCCGACACGCCGACGACCTCCGAGGCACTCGGCGATCGGCCCGAGGCCACGCTCGCCGAGGTCCGCGAGGTCGTGCTCGCCGGGCACCGGGGCGACACCGCGCGTGCACGACGCGGGCTCGGCGCGGGCTCGGCCCGGGTGCGCGAGTCGGCGCTCCAGGCCATGGCGCGCTGCGAAGCGTTGACCGACGACCAGCTCCGCAACGCCCTCCAC
>JAUHYJ010000627.1 GCA_030425785.1 Acidimicrobiia bacterium
AACTGCGCGTACATCGCCATGTCCGCGTAGCCCGCCGCTTCCTCACGCGCCCGCAGCGCGTGGACCCGATCGGTGACGGGATGCTGCTCGTCGCCCTCGTGACAGGCGTAGATGCGCAGCGATCCGCCGTGGGTCGGCACCTCGTCGACGTCGAAGATCGTCATCCCGTGGCCGGCGAAGATGCGTTCGGTGCTGAGCAGGCCGAAGTAGCAGAAGTGCTCGTGGTAGATCTGGTCGAACTGGTTGCCGTCGATGGTCGTCATGACGTGGGGGAACTCGATCGTCACGACACCGTGCGGCTTCAGGATGATCGGGATGCCACCGACGAAGTCGTTCAGGTCGGGCACCTGCGCGAGCACGTTCGCGCCGCAGATCAGGTCGGCCATCTTCCCGTCGGCGGCCAACGCCGTGGCCGTCTCGACGCCGAAGTACGACACCTGGGTCGGGATGCCCTTGTCGATCGCCACCTGCGCCACGTTCTTGGCGGGCTCGATGCCGAGGCACGGGATGTCGCGCTCGACGAAGTACTGCAGGAGGTAGCCGTCGTTGCTCGCGAGCTCGACCACGAAGCTGTCGTCGCCGAGCGACAGCCGCTCGGTCATGTCCGCGACGTACCGCTCGCAGTGCTCGAGCCAGGACGTCGAGTACGACGAGAAGTAGGCGTACTCGTCGAAGATGTGCTCGGCGGTGACGTAGTCGTTGATCTGGACGAGGTAGCACTCGTGGCAGACCCAGGCATGCAGCGGGTAGAAGGGTTCCATCGTGTCGATCTGGTCGGCCGCGAGGAAGCTCTCGCACAGCGGGTGCATCCCGAGGTCGACCACACGCTGTTCCAGCTGTGTCCCGCAGAATCGGCAAGGGAACGTCATGGGGCGCCACGGTACCGCGAGGAGCGGTGGGACACCGTCACGGTTCGATCAAGGTCGCTACGTTGACGGCATGCGCTTCGAGGAGTCACCACTGGCCGACGCCGTCGTCGTCGAGCTCGACCCGCACGTCGACGAGCGCGGCGCATTCGCACGCACGTTCTGCGTCGACGAGTTCTCGAACGCCGGTCTCCCCACCGACTTCCCGCAGTGCAACCTGTCGGTGAACCACCGCGCCGGGACGCTGCGCGGCATGCACTTCAACGCGCTGCCGTTCGCCGAGTCGAAGCTGGTCCGCTGCGTCCGGGGCGCCGTCCACGACGTGATCGTCGACCTGCGCCCCGGCTCGCCGACCCACTTCGAGTGGTTCGGCATCGACCTCACGGCCGACAACCGTCGTGCACTCTTCGTGCCCGAGGGCTTCGCGCACGGCTTCGTCACCCTCGAGGACGAGTCCGACGTCTACTACCACATGGGCGACCGCTACCGCCCGGGTGCGGCCCGGGGGTTCCGTTGGGACGACCCGACGTTCGACATCGCGTGGCCCGTCGAGCCCGCGGTCATGTCGGAGGCCGACGCCGCCTACCCCGACATCGACCCGGTGACGTTCGACGCGTCGGCGATGCCGTCCTGACAGACTGCGGGACGTGCTCCACCACCCGCCGCCCGAGCTCGGGCCCGAACTGCTCGCCATGATCGAGCGGCTGTACCCGATCTGCCGCAGCATCACGGGCGACGGCGTACGTGAGACCCTGGCGATCGTCGACGACGTCGTCGGCCTCGACATCCACGAGGTCCCGTCCGGCACCAAGGTGCTCGACTGGACCGTGCCCGACGAGTGGAACATCCGCGATGCGTACATCGCCGACGCGGCCGGCAACCGGCTCGTCGATTTCCGGGCCTCGAACCTGCACGTCGTGAACTACAGCGTGCCGGTCCGCGCGCACATGACGCTCGACGAGCTCCGGCCGCATCTCCACTCGCTCCCCGAGCAACCGACGCTGGTGCCGTACCGCACCTCGTACTACGCACCGACGTGGGGTTTCTGCCTGAGCCATCATCAGCTCGAGTCGCTCGACGCCAGCGGCTACGACGGCGAGTACGAGGTCGTGATCGACTCGACCCTCGAGCCGGGGTCGCTCACCTACGGCGAGGCGGTCGTGCCCGGCGAACTCGACGACGAGATCCTGATCTCCTCGCACGTGTGCCACCCGTCGCTGTGCGACGACAACCTCACGGGGATCGCGGTGGCCGCCCACCTCGCGGCCCGACTCGCCGCCGGTCCGACCCCGCGGCACACGTTCCGCTTCGTCTTCGCGCCGGGCACGATCGGTGCGATCACCTGGCTCGCCGAGCACCGCGACGAGGCGACCCGGATCGCGGCCGGGCTGACGCTCACCTGCCTCGGCGACGCCCACGATCTCACGTACAAGCGCACGGAGCACGGCGACGCCCGGATCGATCGCGCCGTCGAGTACGTGCTCGCCGTGAACGGCGTCGCCCACGATGTGATCGACTTCTTCCCGTACGGCTACGACGAGCGTCAGTACAACTCACCCGGGTTCCGTGCGCCGGTCGGATCGCTGATGCGCGGTCGCCACGGGCAGTTCCCGGAATATCACACGTCGGCGGACGACCTCGACTTCGTGTCCGGAGACCAACTGCTCGAGTCGTTCGCCGTGCTCGCCACTGCGCTCTCGATCGCCGACCGCGACCGTGCCCTCGTCAACGTCGAGCCCCACGGCGAGCCCCAGCTCGGGAGCCGGGGGC
>JAUHYJ010000030.1 GCA_030425785.1 Acidimicrobiia bacterium
ACCTGGCTCGAGTCGCTGCCCGACTCGTCGTCGCAGATCCTCGCAGCGGCGTTCGAAGCCGCACAGATCCGACCGACCGACCACGTCGACGAGCTGCGGGGCCACTTCGCGAGTGTGGCGGGATGGGCCGGGCTGGCGCGCTGGCGGACCGACTGGGCGCATGCCGACGAGCCGTTGCCGGCCCTGCGACCGATCGACATCGCGGCCGCGCGAGCCATGCTCGAGGCGGCCGTGCTGATCGCGGCCGGCGTCGCGCCCGACGTCGCTCCGGCGGCCGGCAACCGGACCGGCGAAGACCTCGAGGCTCGGGTCACGTCGGCGGCGAGCCACCTCGGGCTCGCGTCGGAGCCGGCCGCGCGGGATGCGGTGCGGACGATCCTGTCGCTCGTCCCCGAGTCCGTGCGGGCGTCGATCTGGTTGGCCGCGCAGGAGCGCCGGTACGAACACCGGTTGTTGGCCGCCCTCGAGCGGACCGCGGCACGTGCCGCTCCCGCCGGTGATCGGCCGGAGGCGCAGGTCGCGTTCTGCATCGATGTGCGCTCCGAGGGCCTGCGGCGCCGGTTGGAGGAACTCGGTCACGACGACACCCTGGGCTTCGCCGGCTTCTTCGGGGTGCCGATGGCGGTACGTGAGCTCGGCTGGCCGACGGCCGAGGCACGCTGCCCGGTCCTGGTCGCCCCGTCGGCGGCGGCGCTCGAACAGCCGCTCGTCGAGCATCTGACCGACGCCGCGCGTCGCGTGGCGCGCGCTGGTGCGATCGAGTCGTTGTCGGACGCACACGGGGCGACGAAGCACGTTCCGGGTGCGACGTTCGCCGCCGCCGAGTCGATCGGCTGGTTCGCCGGGGCGCGGGCGGCGTGGCGCACACTGCTCGCACCCCGGCCCGTGCGGCCCGACGTCCCGACGACGACCGTGCGCATCGGCGACGAGGTCGGCATCGAGCAGCGGGTCCTCGCCGCCGAGGCGGTGCTGCGCACCATGGGTCTCGTCGACGGTTTCGCTCCGTTGGTGGTGCTCTGCGGCCATACGAGCGCAGTCGTGAACAACGCGCACGGGACGGCGCTCGAGTGCGGCGCCTGTGCCGGCGCGAGCGGCGCGTCGAACGCCCGCGCCGTCGCCGCACTCCTGAACGAGTCGGACGTGCGGACGGGCCTCGCCGCCACCGGCACCGAGGTCCCCGACGAGACGTGGTTCGTCGGCGCCGTGCACGACACGGCGAGCGACATCGTGACGATCCTCGACCGCCGGGTCGCGCCGGCGAGCCACCATCGCGCGATCGACGAGCTGCAGGCGCGGCTCGACCTGGCGGGCCGTCGTCAGGCCGCCGAGCGCTCCATCGAGCTCCCGGGCGCGACCGATGACGGAGTGCGGGCGCGGGGTCGCGACTGGGCGCAGGTACGCCCCGAGTGGGGACTCGCCACGAACGCCGCGTTCGTCGTCGCGCCCCGGTCGACCACGGCGTCACTCGACCTCCACGGCCGGGCCTTCCTGCACAGCTACGACGCGAGCCGCGACCCGGACGGCTCGATCCTCGAGGCGATCATGACGGCGCCGCTGGTCGTCGGCCACTGGATCTCGTCGCAGTACTACTTCTCGACCGTCGACCCCGAGGTGTACGGCGCCGGCGACAAGCTGCTGCACAACCCGATCGACGCCGTCGGCGTCATCACCGGCGCCGGCGGCCAGCTGCGGGTCGGGCTCCCGCTGCAGAGCACCCACGTCGACGACGATGCCCATCACCAGCCGCTGCGCCTGCTCGCCGTGATCGAGGCCGACATCGCCCGGATCGAGTCGATCATCGCCCGCAACGAGGTGCTGTCCCGACTGGTCGACGGCGGCTGGTTGCGCGTCGCGGCCCGGTCGGCGTCCGGTGAGCCGTGGTCGACCCGCACCCCGGGGGGCACGTGGCAGCAGCTGCCCCGGGGTGCCAGGATCGAGACGCCCACCCCCGACGACACGTACGAACTGCACTGATGACACGCCACTCGCGAGGAGCGACGACATGACGACCTGGGACGGACTCACCACGATGGCTCGCATCGAGATCGTGGTCGACGGCGAGCACGTGCCGACCGTGCGCGATCTGCTGCTCGAGGCCGGAGCGACGGGATACACCGCGCTCCACGGCGTCGCCGGCTTCGGGCACTCGGGCGAACACGCCGGGCGGCTGCTGTTCAACGACCGCAACAGCTTGTCGATGGTCATCAGCGTCGTGCCGCCCGAGCACGTGCAGCCGGTGGTGGCCGGCATCCGCGCCCTGCTCGACCACCATCACGGCGTGGTGTTCGTCAGCGAGACCCACGTCAGTCGGCCGGACTACTTCCAGGCGACGAAGCCCGACTGACGGTCGGGCCCGGATCCTCAGGCTGCTGCGCCGAATCGATAGCCCGACGAGGCCGTCGATCCCATCCACGAGTCCTCGTGGTACTGGAGGACGCCCGGCTCGTCCTCGGCCGCGCCGACGGCCACCAGTAACGGGACGAAGTGCTCTTCGCGAGGATGGCACTGTCGGGCGCTCGGCGCGTCCTCCCATGACCGGAGACGGTCGCTGCGGTCGGCGCCCGCGTGGCCGACCACACTGGCGGTGAGCCAGTGGTCGAACTCCCGCGAGGGAGCCTGCGACGCCGGACCGAACGCCCGCAGGTCATGGAAGGTCGGCACCCCGCTGGCGATGATCAGCACGCCCTCGTCGCGCACGGGGGCGAGTGCCCGGCCCGCCGCGAGATGCGCGTCGACGTCGAAGTCGCGCCGCACCGACAGCTGCACGATCGGCACGTCGGCATCGGGGTAGGTGACGTACAGCGGAGCGAACACGCCGTGGTCGAACCCGCGGTTCGGGTCCGCCGCCGTGGCGAAGCCCGCACCCTCGAGCAGCTCGGCAACGCGGGCGGCGACGTCGGGTGCGCCGGGAGCCGGGTACTGGATCTCGTAGGTGAAGTCGGGGAAGCCTCCGTAGTCGTAGAGCATCGGCGGGTGCGGGTGGGTCTGCACCGTGAACTCGTCGGTCTCCCAGTGGGCCGAGATCACGAGAACGGCTCGGGGCCGCACCCCGACCTCGTCGGGAATCGCCCGGAGCGACTCGGTGAGCGGTCGCCAGTCGCCCGGGAGGAGATCGGTGATCCAGGGCCACGGGCCACCCCCGTGCGAGATCGCATAGGTGGGGAGACGGGCGGATCGGGCGGCGTGGTCGGGGTCGGTCGTGAGTTGCATCGGCCCTCCTTCCAGCAGCACAGTAGTTCAACTTTGAACTGAATGCAACGTCACCAGGTCGCACGGGTCCGCGACCCCGGCCAACGAGATGGCGGCGAGCGCCGGTCATCGACCGACCACGCCTCAGCGCCAGAACACCGACATCGGGTCGTCGTCGATCTCAAGCAGCAGGTCGGCGACGAACCGAGTCGGTGCGGCGCGGTCGTACCGACGGAACCTGCCCGTCGCGTCGGGCCGGTACAGCGTCCACTCGCGACGCGAGGCCACGTAGCGGAGGCGGGCGATCGGAGTGCGGATCCAGTGGCGGCCGGCCAACTGGTCCCACGGCGGCCGCGCCTCGTGGATCGTGACACCGCGCGCGGTCTCGTCCACTTCGATGCGTGCCTCGCCGCGCGCCTCGGCCGCGGTGCGATCGGCCGCCCATCGGCGGATGCGCGTGACGTCGAGCTCCGGCATCACCGCGCGCCATGTTCGCGCGACCGACGACGTGCCGGGACCGTCCCGCCCTGGTAGCGCTCGACCCGGTGCGATACAACGGGGCCATGGCCGGATGCCGACACCTCCCCGACGACCTGTCCCCACCGCCGCCGAGTGACTGGGCGGGCTGCACCTCGTGCATCGCGGCAGGTCGTCGCGACTGGGTCCACCTCAGGGAGTGCCAGGCGTGCGGGCTCGTCGGCTGCTGCGACAGCTCGCCCGCGCAGCATGCGACCGCTCACGCCCGTCGCACACCCGACCACCCGTTGGTGCGGTCGATGGAACCGGGCGAGAACTGGTGGTACTGCTACGACGACGACCGAGCCTTCGAGCTCGTCGCCGCACCGCCGGCGCCGACGCGCACGGCGTGAGCACCGGTCGGCCCGACGCCGGTCAGGCGGCCGGCAGCGAGAACGGCGGGTACTGGCGCTCGACCATCGTGATGTAGGTCCACACCCGGTAGTAGAAGTTGCTGACGCGCACCAGGAAGTCCCGCATGCCCGTCGGCCAGGCGCCCGTGAACATCACCGCGAACCAGCCGACGATCGCGACCACCGCTGCGGCGAGGAAGTACACGATCGCCACGAGGTAGAGCGGGATCGCCAGGAACACGTTGAACGCCGCGGTACGCGGGGCCGTGGGCGGCGGCGTCGGCAGCTCGAGCCGCACCGGCGGGTAGTGGTCGTTGTCGTCCGGGCCGGTGCCGAAGTCGAACGGCGGATACGTCTCGGAGTAGCCCATCAGGAATCCGCCGGCGCGGGCGTTGTACCGCTCGTACATCGCCATCACCCCGTACAGCGAGGGGTGCAGCTTGCCGGTCACGATGAGCATCACCCAGTAGACGAGGAAGACGGCGCGCGACAGGATCTGCAGCGCGTACAGGACGATGCCGTGGGGGATGTACAGCACCCAGTTGACGAGGGGGCGCCACCGCGCCAACTCGTAAGGGGACTCGACGACCAGGTACTCCCGGTCGGCCGGCGCTGGGACGGTCGGGGGACGGAACTCGCTCATCTCTCACACCTCCTGGAGATCGTGGAGTGACGATGGGGGCCTCACGCCCTCCACGTGCCCACCTCCGCCGTGGGGCGAGCAGAGCCGTTCGTCACCAGCCGCGCCACGTCGTTCAGCCGAGTTCCTGGAACAGGGTCAGGTGGATCGGCCCCGGACCGTCGAGGCGAGCATTCGACGACCGCCACGGTGTCTCGGTCGGTGGCGCGACGAGCGACGCGCCGGCGACGGCAGCCCGATCGGTCACCGCGTCGACGTCGTCGACCTCGAACGCGACGCGGACCCGCGGGCTGACCTCCCGGCCGACCTCGAGCCGATCGATCAGGCGACGTTGCGCCGCCGTGACGAGCTCGAGTGTCGCCCGCCCGGCCTGCAACGCGACGACCCGCGCGTCGTCGTCCGAATCGACGGCGAACTCCTCGGGCATCCCCAGGACGTCGCGGTAGAACGCGACCGCGACGTCGAGGTCCTCGACCTCGACGACGACCCGGAGCTGTCGCACCGAGCCGTCGCCGACGTCGATGGAGGTCGATGCGCTCATCGGCCGACCTCGACGACCAGCGCGATCTTGCCGAGCGCACGCCCGCTCTGCAGGTGGGCGATCGCGTCGGCCGCCTCGGGCAGTGGATACGTGCGATCGACGACCGGCGTGACGTGGCCGTGCTCGACGAGATCGGCCAGCCGTTCCAGATGTCCGGCGTCTTCCCGGGCGACGAAGGTGGTGAGCCGCTGACGACTGACCGTCGAGGCGAGCCCGGCGCGGATCTGACGATCGATCCCGCCGATCAGACGGCCACCGTTCTCGCCACCGACGATGACGAGCGTGCCGGTCGGCGTCAGCGCCCGGCGAAGGTCGCGCAGGCGCCGGTTGCCACCGGTGTCGATGATGACGTCGTAGCGATCGGCCTGCGCGAGCGGGTCCTGTGACCGGTAGTCGAGTACCCGGGCCGCACCGAGGCGGCGGACCGCGTCGAGCTTCGAGCCGCTGGCCACGCCGGTGACGATGCCGCCGAGGGCCGTCGCGATCTGCACGGCGTACGTGCCGACGCCGCCCGACGCACCCAGGACGAGGACCTGGTCGCCGGGCCGGACCCGTCCGTGGTCCTCGACCGCCTGGAGCGCAGTCGTGCCCGTGACCGCCAGCACACCGGCGGCGGTGACGTCGAGGCCGGTCGGGATCGCAGCGAGCCGATCCTCGTCTGCGCGGGCGAACTCGGCGTACGTGCCGTGCCCGTGGCCGAAGACGCGGTCGCCCTCGGCGAAGCGGGTGACTCCGACGCCCACCGCCTCGACAACGCCGGCGACGTCGACGCCGGGGACCGGGTTGCGGGGGCGTCGCAGACCGAACGCCAGGCGTGTGAGGTAGGGACGTCCGGTCATCAGGTGCCAGACGCCCCGGTCGACGCCGGCCGCCGCGACCCGGACGAGCACCTCGTGCTCGCCGAGCTCGGGCCGCGGGATCCGGCGGTGTTCCAGCACGTCGACGTCGCCGTAGCGGCGCTGGACGACGGCGAACATCGTGTCGGTCCGGTGCCGGTCGACACCGGGGAGGTCGTGTGGGGAAGGTGCGGAGACGGGGAGCGTGTTCATGTGCTCGGTCCTTTCAGGTGAGGAAGCGGTCGGGTCAGACAGCGACGGGGTCGGGACGGCCGATGGGGCCGCTCGTGGCGCCGGCGGGGCGGTCGAGGCCACGGGTGACGAGGCGGATCGCAAACGCGAGTTCGACGACGAGCGGGACGACGTAGAGCGGCTCGATCACCGAGCTGGCGTCGGGCGCGAACACCGCGGCCGACGAGCCGGCGAGGTACACGAGGCCGGTCGCCGCCATGCCCCACGAGAGCCAGCGGGGCACGAGGTCACCCGTCGAGAGCAGGCGGGCGAGCACGAGGCAGCTGAACGCAAAGGCGATCAGGCCGATGTCGTAGCCGAGCGCATGACGCTCGACGGCGTCGAGGGCATCCTGGGCCGCACCGGTGGCGATCGTGCCGTCGGCGCCGACCGCATCCCGGGAGCTACCGAGCGCCGTGACCAGGTTCAGCAGGTTGACGGCGATGATCGCACCCTGGATCAACCGCAGGACGGCCGCCGAGATCGCCCAACGGCGGTTGACGTGGCGCAGCAGGCCGAGCAAGCCGAACGCCACCGTGACGTCGAGGCCGATCATGACCACGTCGGCGCCGATGCCGACTCCGAACAGGCCGGGCGAGTCGGCGATGTTCTGCGCCGTGGCGACCGGATCGTCGTCGACGATCAGCGAACCGCGGACGGCGAACTCGGCGAAGACGCCGGTCGCGATGATGCCGAGGTACGCGAGCCCGGTTCGGCGTGCGAGCTTCGACGGCTTCGTGTGGGTGGTGGTGACGGTGTTCATGGGGTGTCCTTTCGCGTGATGGGGAACACGATCGACGGTACGGACGCGGGGTGGTCCGGGTCTTGGCCCCGGCGGCCACCTTCGTGACCGATCCGGCCAACGCCCACGTTCTGCTAGAACCCGCGCATGGCCTCGATCGGCACGCCCGTGGTTCGTCGCATGATCGACGTCGCCCGCGACGAGCACGACCGCGACGAGCTGCTCGCGAGTGTCGGCTTGACATCGGCGCCGAGCGGTGTCGAGTGGACGGGCGAGGGGATCGACGAGGAGGCGTACTACGCCCTGCTCGAGCGGATCGCGATCGACGACCCCGAGTTCCCCGGCCGATACGCCCGTGCACTGCGACCGGACGACCTCGGCGCGCTCGGTCTCGCCTTCAAGACCGCGCCAACGGTCCAGGTCGCGCTCGAGCGACTGGCCCGCTACCTGCTCGTGCTCAGCGACACCCTCCAGTACGAGTTGACGACCACGGCCGAGGGCGGGCGGTTCGCGCTCGTCGGGCGGCCACACCATCGCCGTGGCGCCGCGATCGCGAACGAATGTGCGCTCGCCGCGGTGCTGTCGATCACGCGCAGCGTCAGCGCCACGCCGGTCGACCCGGTGCTCGTCGAGTTCCAACACGGCCCTCCCGACGACGACCGACACCTCCGTTCCGTCTTCGGCTGCCCGGTGCGGTTCGAAGCTGTCGTCAACGCGCTCCATTTCGACCCCGCCGGGCTCGAGCGTCGCACCCTGCTCGCCGACGACGGGTTGTCGTCGTACCTGCTCGCCCGCCTCGACGACCTGACGGCCCGCAAGGCGTCGCGTTCGATCGTCGACGACGTGCGCGCGGTGATCGCCGACGCGCTCCCCGACGGACAACCGAGCAAGTCACTCGTCGCTCGTCGTCTGGGCGTGAGCGAGCGGACCCTGCATCGCCAGCTCGCCGACCACGGCGAGACCTTCCAGTCGATCGCCACGCACGCGCGCCGCGACGCCGCCGAAGCGCTCCTGGCAGAGGGTCGCCACTCGATCGTCGAGGTCGCATTCCTCACCGGCTTCGCCGACCAGACCGCGTTCTCGCGTGCCTTCAAGCGCTGGACCGGCACGACCCCCGGCGCCTACCGGGGCGGCAACGCCTGAACGAGCGGCCCTGGCCCGACGCGACGGGCCGAATGTCACTGGGTCGGCGGCCACGGCGGCGCGATCGTGATGGTGAGCGGGCCCCACTCGTGGAGGAGGCGGGCATGACCGAGACCCACAGCGTCACGCGCGAACACGCCGATGTCGTCGAACACCGACGGGTGGGGCGGTGGTCGGCAGCCAGGGTGACGGCGAGCACCTTCGGTGTCCTGGCCGGGCTGGGTGGGATCCGCCACGGCATCGGGGAGATCCGACAGGGCAACGTCGGCACCGACGGATTCTCCATCGAATCCTGGACGGACGGGCCGGTGGCCGAGCACTTCGACGGCGAGCCGGCGTTCACGGTGGTCCCGAACATGCTCGCGACCGGTGTGCTGGCGATCGGCGTCTCGTTGCTCGTGATCGTGTGGGCGGGTTGGTTCGTCGACCGACGCCACGGAGGGCTCGTGCTCTCGTTGCTGTCGGTCGCGATGCTGCTGCTCGGCGGCGGGGTCGGCCCGCCGGTCGTCGGTGCGCTGGCCGGCTGGCCCGGGAGCGCGATCGGCGACGGACTCGAACGCCGGCGCCATCGCTGGACGGGGCCACTCGGCGATCGTCTCGCACCGGCATGGCCGTGGACGTACGCGCTCGCGACCTCGAACGGCATCTTCCTGATGGTCGTGTCGTTCGTGCTGATCACGAACTTCGGGTTGACGAACGCGGACCTGCTGCTCGCCAGCTTCGGCGCCTCGGTGATCCTGCTCGTCGCGACGACGGCGTGCGCGATCGCTCGCGACGTACGTCGCGAGCGAGACGCCGAAGCCCGGCTCAACGCTGCTCGACGATGACGGTGGCCACCACCGGATCGGCCCCGTCGAGTTCGACGTCGACCGCGATCTCGTCCCCTTCGGCCAAGGGTGCGGTGAGGCCGAGGCACATCAGGTGGAGACCGTTCGGTTCCATCTCGATCCGGCCGCCGGCGGCGAGCTCGAGCACGGCCGAGGGCGCATCACCCATGCTCGCCACGTCGTCGTCGAACGTCGACAGGTGCGGCACGACCACCGCGCAGACCGGCGACGTCGCGCCCAGGTATCGGCTCGGTGCCGCGCCCCGGTTCTCGATCGTGACGTAGAACGCGGCGCTGTCGACACCCGGCGGCGTCGGACGGGTCCACGCGTCCACCACGACCACGCCCCCGCTCGCGCCACATCCGGCGACGAGCAACGCGACGCATGCGACCGACCCGATGCGGCGCCGCGTCCTCACGACAGTTCGCGCAGATCGGCGACGAGCCGGTCGACGTCGAGCAGTGCGGGCCACACGATGCGCAGGTGACCGTCGCCGTCGATCCCCATCAGGGTCGACGTGTGGTCCATCGTGTAGCCACCACCCTCGATCGCCTCGCCCTCGGCGAAGAACACGCCGTACTGGCTCGCGACCCGCTCGACGGCCTCGGGTTCGCCGGTCGCTCCCTCGAACGTCGGGTCGAACGACCGCACGTAGTCGCCGAGCCGGTCGAGCTCGTCACGGGCCGGGTCGATCGACACCAGGAGCAGGCGGACGTCCTCGGCATCGTCGCCCAGTTGCCGCCGTGCGGCCGCGACCTGTGCGAGCGTCGTCGGGCAGACGTCGGGACACGACGTGTAGCCGAAGTAGACGAGCAACAGGTCGCCCCGGTAGTCGGCGAGGTCGACCGGCGTGCCGTCGCTGCGGACCAAGCCCTCCATCGACGGCGCCGCGGTCGGCGCCTGCATCACGGTGCCCGAGTACGGATGCGGCCGGAGCAGGCCGAGCCCGAACCAGACGATCGCAGCCACGACGACGAGGCCGGCGACCACGAAGCCGACACGGCGGACCCGGCGGCGCGGGTCGCGACCGCCGACCCGGGCGTCGTGCCCGGTCGTGGGAGGCGCGGTGGGAGGCGTCGTGGGAGGCGTGGTGGCGGTCATGGGTAGCACTGGAACGCGTGGGCGGCCTCGTAGGCGAACGACGCGAAGCCGCCGTCGTTGCGGAGCTCGCCGCCGAGCACGTCGATGTGGCGGACGAGCTTGTCGGCGTCGCCGGTGAGGGTCAGGTAGCGGTACTCGCCGCGGATCATGCCGAGCCCGTCGACGAGGGCGTAGCTGGGAGCGAAGACGTCGACATCGGTCGAACGGCGGAACCCGAGACCGACGACGTTCTCGATCTGACCGTCCGAGCCCGACAGCCAGGGCCAATCCGCATCGATGGCGGCGCGCGCACGGTCGACATCGGCGAGATCGGGGTCGGGATCGAGCACGATCGTGACCACACGGAACGGAGTCCCCCCGAGATCGACCCCCGATTCCACACGCGACCGCACCTGCCGCATCGTCGACTCGACGGCGTCGCACGCGTCGTCACAGCCGAGCGGCACGAAGGTGTAGAGCGTGATCGCGCCCCGTGCGTCCTCGCTCGTGACCGTCGCCCCCGTCTGATCGACGAGCGCGTAGCCGGGTGCGAGCCGGAGCCGCGGAAGCACCTGGATGGGCTGGAACACGGCGAACGCGATCGCCGCGAGCGCCACCACGACCATCACCGCACCGAGGACCTTTGCCCATCGTGGCACTCGCCAATCCTCGGTACCGTCATGACGGTGAGGGATCTCGTTCGACGCTTCGCCGTCCCGGTGGTGATCTTGGTCTCGCTGAGCGCCGGCGGCCTCGCGATGTGCGGGCTGCCCGGCGACAGCCTGGACGACGACGCCGGGATCGCCGGCACGTACGTCGTCAACGGTGTCGACCCGACCGACGTCGAGTACTCCGGCACCGTCACCATCAGGCCTCGCGACGACGGTCGCTACGACGTCCAGTGGCTCGTCACCGGCGCGATCCAGACCGGCGTCGGCGACCTCGTCGGCGACCGGTTCACCGTCGAGTGGTCGACCGTCGACTCGCCCCGCGGCACCGCCGGCGGCACGGCCGAGTACGTCGTCCAGAGCGACGGACGGCTCGTCGGCGAGCGGAGCGTCGACGGCGTCGACGCCGTGGGCACCGAGGAGATCTTCCCCGAACCCTGAGACACCGGGTCGCTGCTGCATCACGGCTGCCCACCCTGGAGCGACATGAGGTATTCGAGCAGTGCGTCGAGCTGCTCGTCGCTCAGTCGCTCGTCGTAGATCTGCAGCATCTGGCCGGCACGATACCCATCGACGATGTAGGCGTCGGGGTCGAGGATCGACTGCCGCAGGTACTCGTCGGCACTCATGCCGGGGATGCGGGTGGCAGCCGTGTCGGCGATGCCCGCGAGCGACGGGCCGACTCGATCGTCGCCCGGGTCGACCGAGTGGCAGACGTCGCACGACCCCTGGGACTGGTCGTTGAAGACCTCCCGGCCCTCGGCGGCGCCCGGCGGTGGCGGGACGTCGACGGCGGTGACCACGAGGCGTTCGCCGGGCTCGAGCGACGGCGTCCCCCGATAGAGCTCGGTGACCGTCGCGCCCTCGACCAGCTCGATCGCGATCGGCGCCGACCGATCGGGCAGTGCCACGTCGACGATGCCGATCGCGGTGGCACCATCGCGCCCCACCGTCTGCTCGCCGACCGCATCGCCGCCGCTGCGCACGACGACCGACACGTCGTCGCCGAGGCGCCCCGTCGTGTCAGGCTGGCCTTCGAGCTGGTAGCCGGGGGTGTGGTCGACGATGACCCACACGGCCGTCTCGTCGACGTTCCCCCGGTACGGCGCGCGGGTCGCGAGCACGACGCCGACGACCGATGCCACCACGACCAGCCCGGCGCCGACCATCCGCCGAGCCGTGAAGGACGACGTCGACAGGTCGCCGTGCCGGTTGGGCGCCTCGACCGCAGCGACGAGTTCGCCGGGTGCCACGAAGTCCTCGCTCGCGACCCCGCTCCAGCGGCGCGGGACGTGCGGGGCTCGCGTGCCGGCGAGCCGCTCGTCGAGGATCGTGTTGCCGAGGCCGTAGGCACAGTCGTCCGGCGCGCAGCCGACGACGTGCACGTCGGTGGCACCGGCGCGGTCGAGCGACGCGACGGCATTGGCGTGCAACATGCCCGAACACGCGACCTCGACGACCACGACGTCGTCGTCGAGCGCCTGCAGCGCGTCGACGCCTCCGGCAGCGCTGGCGTGGCGTGCACACGCGATCACGACGCGCCGACCGGCGGGGTCGATGCCGTCACCGACCGCGTGCTCGTAGCCGGGGAGGCGCATCGCATCGAACGAGCACGACCCGATGCAGATGCCGCATCCGACGCACGCCCCGGCGTCGACGACGGCGATCGGCCGCCGGGCCTGGATACCCGACTCGGCGTCGGCCGCCGACAGTTCGGCCATGTCGAGGGCGAGATACGGGCAGTCGATCACGCACAGCTCGCAGCCGGTGCACGCATCCGTATCGATCTCGACCACCGGTGTGGGTGCGGATGCGACGTGCGGGGCGATCACCGCGATCGCGACGAGCGAGGTCAGGACGAGCACCGCGATCCATGCCCACGAGCCGAGCAGCGGCGGCAGCAGGAACAGGACGAACGGGTCGAGCGGCAGCCCTCCGACGGTGCGCGCCGGCGAGGCCTGCTCGAGGATCTCGGCCGGGAAGGCGATCGACGCCAGGACCAGCGCGCCGAGCATGATCGCCATCCACTTCCGTGGCGGCACGATCGCGAGCCTCGAGCGCCGCAGGTGCCGCCACAGCGCGAACCCGATCACACCGGTCAACAGCAGGTGCACCGTCCAGATGACGAACAGCACCCCCCAACCCGAGCCGGCATTCGGGCCGTACACGTTGCGGACCAGCAGGTCGGACACCGCGCCCACGCCGCCGAACAGGTTCGCGACCGCCTCGTTGAGCGCCTGGGCGCGCTCGTCCCACACGAGCCAGTAGCCGGTGACACCGGCCAGCCAGACCACGACCAGCGCGACGACACCCGACGTCCACCGCCACCGACGCGGGCCGCGGAACCGGCCCGCGACGAAGATCCGCCATGCGTGCACCAGGGTCGTCAGGACCAGCGCGGCCGACGCATAGCGATGCACCGTGCGGACGACCGACTGGATCGGATGGTCGTGCATCCGCTCGACCGCTCGGTGCGAGGCGTCGAACCCGAAGCCGTAGAACAGCGTGACGTACACGCCGGTGACGATCACGATCGCCAGCAGGAACACGCTGATGGTGCCGGCGTGCGGGAGCGGGTTGAGCCGGTTCGAGCGCA
>JAUHYJ010000031.1 GCA_030425785.1 Acidimicrobiia bacterium
GGGTGACGGTCAGCTCGTGTCGTCGGACGTCAAGGCGAACCCGCCGGTGGCGTCGAACGTGAACTTCACGACCGGCTCGGTCGACCCGAACGTCGCGGTCGCGCCGATCGGTGCGGACGGTGAGGTGTGCTTCCAGAACTCGGTGCACTCCGACGTGGACCTGGTCGCCGATCACCTCGGCACGATCGCGGCCGACGCCTTCCGCACCGCGACCGCAACGGGCGCGCCGAACCGCGTCGTCGACACCCGGATCGGCCAGGGTGGCGACCGTCTCGCGCCGTCCGGTCAGCTGTGCTTCGTCGTCAACGGCGAGCCGGGCGATGCGGCGTTGGTGAACCTGACGCCGGTGGGGGCGTCCGGTGCGGGTGACGGTCAGCTCGTGTCGTCGGACGTCAAGGCGAACCCGCCGGTGGCGTCGAACGTGAACTTCACGACCGGCTCGGTCGACCCGAACGTCGCGGTCGCTCCGATCGGCGACGACGGTGAGGTGTGCTTCCAGAACTCACAGCACTCCGGTGTCGATCTGGTCGCCGATCACCTCGGCACGATCGCGGGGTGGGCGTACGAGCCCGCCACCGAGTCGGGCGCCCCCGATCGTCGGGTCGACACCCGCTACGACACCGGCGACACGCGTCCGGAGTGCGCCGGGTCGGATGCCCGGTCGTTCGACTGGCAGACGGCGCGTGTGATGTACGGGCTCGCCTCGCGGGCGTACGAGATCGAGCCGGGGGTGCGCATGGGCGAGACCCTCGACACCTACGGCACCGGCGAGGTGCACATGCGACCGGAGATGGCGTGCTGGAAGCTGGTGGGCGCCTTCCGCGGCACCGACGGCGGCGGGTCGTTCATCGCCGACACCGAGGTCATCGTCGCCCGCAACGTGCGGACCTACGACGTGGCCGTGGCGTTCCGCGGCACCGAGTTCACGAACGTCAACGACGTGATCAGCGACCTCAGCATCTTCCGCAGCGACTGGACCCTGCCGTCCGGCCAGGTCGTGTCCGACTCGGTGCACGAGGGATTCGAGTACGCGTACCAGGCCTCGCGCCAGTCGCTGCTGAACGTGCTGTCGCTGGTCGACTTCTCCGACGTGCCCGACGCCCGCGTGTACTTCACGGGACACAGCCTCGGCGGAGCATTGGCGACGCTGGGGTCGCTCGACCTGGTCGACGAGCTGACGGCCCGGGGCTACGAGCGCGACGAGGTCGTCACCTACACCTTCGGCGCACCGCGGGCGATGACCGAGGAGCTCGTGCCGTACCACTCGCAGTTCGTGCCGGAGTCGTACGCCGTCGTGAGCGGGACGGACATCGTGTCGCACTCGCCGCCGGCGGTCGGCGACAACCCGTTCTCCCACATCCGGAACATGACGGTCCTCCACGCGGTCGACGGCGACGCCCGCCTTCGCATCGAGCACGGCGACGGACGCAAGTACGCCGGGTGCACCAACATGCTGATCGCGTCGGTGACCGACCACTTCCGGCCCGAGTACGACCGGCGGATGAACGTCACCGACTTCGTCGGGAAACCGACCGCGACGATCTCGATCTCCGGCGGCGAGTACCGCCTGCGATGGGACTCACCGATCGAGGGGCAGTGCGACTGGATCGGCCTGTTCGAGACGGCCGGCACCCTCACCGACGTCAGCGATCCGATCCGCTCACGGTACGTCGAGAACGACGGCGACAACAGCTACACCACGTCGGTCGGCAAGAGCTGGGACCACTGGATCGCCTACGTCAACATGTTCGGCGACATCGTCGCCTCGCAGGAGTACTTCCCGAAGACGCCGACGGTGTCGTTGCAGCGGGCCGAGAACGGTGCGCTCACCGACACCATCGAGTTCCACTGGTCGGTCGCCGACCCGGGCGACCACGACCTGATCGTGCTGTTCGACAGCGACCCGAACGTCGTCGGCCCGAACGGCTACTACCGGCAGCTCGGACTGAACCGGGTCGAGGCCAAGGCCGACTCGAACCCGCCGGAGTGGACCGCGATCCCCGTCGGTGGCGACCCGAACGACTGGTGGGTGGCGTACATCATGATCGACGACGACGGACGCGAACGGATCCTCGCCACGTCCCGGGGCGTCCGGGGCTGACGGCCGGCACGCCGTTGCGATCTACCCTGCGAGGCATGCAGCGTGTGGGGGCAGGAGACACCGGGATGCCCGACGTCGAGGCGCCCGTCGACGTCACGACCGACGGCGACGTCGACCTCCAGGCGATCGCTGACCTCGAGATTCCCGAGGTGCAGCGCGAAGCGCGCGCCTGGCTCGTCGCCAACAACGTGTCCGACCAACGCGCCGTCGTCGTGTTCGCCGCCGCGCTCGCCGTGCCGGCGCTCGTGTTCCAGGCGTGGTGGGCGCTCGTCCTCGCGGGCTGCATCCTGCTGGTGCTGCCCTTCCGCTGGCTCGCGGCGCCGCACTTCCGGGCCGGCAACATCCGACGCGGCATCCTGTGGGCGAACGTCGGAACGTGGTACCTGCTGTTCCCGCTCGTCCTCATCGTCCCCGACACCCTGCCGATCGCGATGCAGAACGTCATCGGTCCGATGATCCTCGCCGCCGCCTACCTCGAGCGCCGCATCGTCCGCCGCATGGTGCCGGTCACCATCGCGATCGCGATCCTCGTGACCTGGATCAGCCTGACGACCGACGGGGTGGGGCTCGACGAGGTGATCCCGCGCCCGGTGTACATGTCCGTGCTGCTCGCGTACGTCGGTGCGAACCTCTGGCTCGTGACGAGCGATCTGCGCGAATCCAACGTGGTCCGGTTGCGGATCATGCAGCGTGCGATCCGCAGCAACCGCGAGCTGAGCTCGGCCGACCGGGCGCTGCGCGAGTCACGTCGCCGCCTCCTCGTCGCCGCCGACGAGGAGCGGGTTCGGCTCGAACGGAATCTCCACGACGGCGCGCAGCAGCGGTTGGTCTCGCTGTCGATGCAGCTGCGGCTCGCTGCCGAGCTGGCCGAGGAGGGTCGGCCACCGACCACCGAGTCGCTGTTCGCGATGCACCACGCCGCGGCCGAGGCGATCGACGAACTCCGCGACCTCGCCCAGGGCGTGTATCCGGCCCGGCTGCACGAGCTCGGTCTGGCTCGCGCGTTGCACGCCGTCGCACGTCGGTCGCCGGTCCGGATCTCGATCAGCGACACGACGACGCACGAGATCGATCAGCGGACGCAGGTCGCGCTGTACTTCGTGTGCCTCGAGGCGATCCAGAACGCGACCAAGCACGGCGGCCCCGACACGGCGATCGAGATCTCGCTGGTCGAACGCGACGGCGAGCTCGCGGTGACGATCGCCGACGACGGGCCGGGCTTCGACGCATCGGTCCATGCCGACTCGCGCGGGTTGCTGAACATGGCCGACCGCGTCGGCGCCCTCGGCGGCGAACTGCACGTCGAGTCGTTGCCGGGCACGGGCACGACCGTGGTGGCGGAGCTCCCGCTCGACGCCGAGCGGTCCGCGATGGGGGTGCCGGGATGACCCGCGTGGTGATCGCGGACGACGCACTGCTGCTGCGGCAAGGCGTCGCAGCGGTGCTCGCGACGCTGCCGGACGTCGAGGTCGTCGCCGAGGCCGACGATCACCCGAGCCTGATGGCGGCGGTCGCCGAACACCGTCCCGACCTCGTCGTGACCGACATCCGGATGCCGCCGACCCACACGAACGAAGGGGTGGCGGCCGCTCGCGAGATCCGCTCGGCCCATCCCGACACCGGCGTCATCGTGCTCAGCCAGTACCTCGACGCCGACTACGTGATCGAGCTGCTCGAGGACGGCACCGAGGGGCTCGCCTACCTGCTGAAGGAGAACGTCGCTGATCGGCGCCAGCTCGCGGCTGCGATCGATGCCGTCTGCTCGGCGAGCTCGATGATCGACCCGGCCGCGATCGAGGTGTTCGTGCAGTCGCGCTCGAAGCGTCCCTCACGGTTCGACGAGCTCACCGAGCGGGAGCGAGAGGTGCTGTCGCTCGTGGCCGAGGGGCTGCGCAACAGCGCGGTCGCCGAGCGCGCCCACATGAGCGAGAAGTCGGTCGAGCGCCACATCAACTCGATCTTCTCCAAGCTCCATCTCGGCGAGGAGCCCGAGAGCAATCGGCGGGTGCGTTCGGTGCTCCTCTGGCTCGCCGAACACGAGTGACCGACGCCGCCTACGGGCGGACGATGGCGCTCAGCATGGCCTGGAACTTGGCCTGGGTCTCGGCCAGCTCGGCGACCGGGTCGCTGTCGGCGACGATCCCACCGCCGGCGACGAGCCGGGCAGAGCACCGGTCGTCGCTCAGCTCGGCGCACCGCAGCGAGACCGCCCAGCGCCCGTCGCCGTTGCCGTCGCACCAGCCGACCGTGCCGCCGTACACCCCGCGCTCGAACCCCTCCACGCCTTCGATCAGCTCGATCGCGTCGCCGCGTGGGTAGCCGCCGACCGCCGGGGTCGGCTGCAGCGCCCGAACGAGCTCGACGACCGTCGCGTGGGGCTTCGACAGCATGCCCTCGGCCCGCGAGCCGAGATGCTGCACGTTGGCGACCTTGACGATCTCGGGCTCGGGCGCCCAGTCGAGGTAGCTGCAGTAGGGGAGCAGGGTGTCGCGCACCATCTCGATCGCCGCTGCGTGCTCGATCCGGTTCTTCGGGCTGGCATGGAGCTCGGCGGCGAGCTGAGCGTCGAGCTCGTCGTCACCGGTCGTCCGGGTCGTGCCGGCGAGCGGGAACGAGGTGACCACTCCGTGGTCCACGGCGACCAGGAGTTCGGGTGACGCGCCGAGGAAGCCGTCGATCGAGAACCGGTGGCTCGACCCGAACGTCGCCTTGAGCCGACGGAGCACGGCGTGCACGTCGATCGGCCGGTCGGACCGCACGCGGATCGGCCGGGCGATCACCGCCTTGCGCAACACCCCGTCGCGCACGGCATCGCGAGCGGCGGCGACGGCGGCGAGATACGTCTCGACCGGCACCTCGGGCTCGATCGTCCAGCTCGCGGCGGCCGGTGTCGGACCGACGTCGGCCACGAGCGGCTCGTCGGCGTCGCCGATGCGGGTCACCCACGCCCGCCCGTCGCCCGCCTTGGCCACGAGCACGGCCGGCACCGCCAGGTCGGCGTCGGCGCCGGGCCGGAACGGCAGCGCGCCGAGTGCGATCGGTCCGTTCGTGCCGCCGGCCCGATCGTCGTGCTCGATGGCGGCGAGGAACTCGACGGCGTCGTCGACGGGGACGCGGGCGGCGATCCCACGCCCGGCGAACCCGACGCCGTCGCGCACGAACAGGTAGCCGTCGCCGCGGGCGACGTCGTTGAGATCGACCCCGCCGGGCGCCTCGTCGTCGAGCGGGACGGTGACGGCGCGCATGTCGCTCGCGTCAGGCCCGGGTGCCGAGCAGGAGCTGGGTGAGTCCGCCCGACAGCAGCTGGTGCGACGCGTCGTCGAAGCCCGCCCGCTGCAGCATCGCGACCATCTCGTCGGGCTCGGGCAGGTAGGCGACGCTCTTCGGCAGGTACCGGTAGGCCGCACCGTCGGACAGCATCGCACCGATCCTCGGCACGACCTTGCCGAAGTAGATCGAGTTGCCGAACCTGATCACCCGGTTCTTCGGGATGCCGACGTCGAGCAGGGCGATCCGCCCGCCCGGCCGCACGGCGCGCGCCAGTTCCCGGAAGAAGGCGTCGAGATCGGTCAGGTTGCGGAGCGCGAACCCGCACGTGACGCCGTCGACCGAACCATCGGACACCGGCAGACTGAGGATGTCGGCCTGGACCCGTGGCGCGCCCGACCGGTCGGCGGCCAGCATGCCGTAGGACAGGTCGACCGAGATCGGGGTGAGCCCGGCCTCACGCAGGTCGATGCACAGGTCGCCGGTGCCGGCGGCGAGGTCGAGCACGATCGAGTCGGCGGGCAGTGCGAGGTCGCGCACCGTTCGGCGCCGCCACCGGACGTCGAGCCGGAACGTCATGATCCGGTTCACGAGGTCGTAGCGAGGGGCGATCGCGTCGAACATGTCGCGCACCGCCTGCTTCTTCTCGTCACCCTCCGGCAGCGTGTCGCGATCCCACGAACTCACCCCGACGAGGCTACGGCCCTTCTCGAAACGCGTGAACTTTCTGCGCAGAGCTCTGCGCAGAAAGTTCACGCGAATCGCTGGGGGCGGGGGTGGTTGGTCAGACTCGGGCAGATGATCGACTTCACGTTCCCACCCGAGGTGGAGGAAGTGCGCCTCAAGGTCCGCGAGTTCATGGACACGCGGGTCAGGCCCGCGTGGGAAGCGACCGATCAGGACGACCGCGGCGAGGTCGTGAAGACGATCGTGCAGCTGCGTGACGAGGCACGCGACCAGTGGGGTCTCTGGTTGCCGCACATGCCGCCCGAGTGGGGCGGCATGGGGCTCGGCCCGACGGCGATGGCGGCGGTCAGTGCCGAGGCCGCCAAGGTCTCGATCGGCCCGTTCGCGATCAACGCGCAGGCGCCCGACGAGGGCAACCAGCACACCCTCCTGCACTGGGGCACGGACGAGCAGAAGGAGAAGTACCTCAAGCCGCTGTGCGAGGGCACCGCCCGTTCGTGCTTCGCGATGACCGAGCCCGAGGTCGCCGGGTCGGACCCGACGCTCATCCAGACGTTCGCCTACCCGGATGGCGACGAGTGGGTGATCAACGGACACAAGTGGTTCATCTCCGGCGCCCGGGGTGCCAAGTTCGCCCTCCTCGTCGCCCGCACCGAGGAGGATCCGGAGATCCCGCAGGCGGCCAACTCGTGCTTCATCGTCGACATGCCGTCGGAGGGCTGGAACATCGTCCGCGACGTCCACACCATGTCGGGTGGGCACAACCACTGCGAGATCCTGATCGACGACCTCCGCGTCCCGGCCGAGAACATGCTCGGCGGGCGCGGCCAGGGCCACCTCCTCGGCCAGTATCGGCTCGGGCCGGCCCGCCTGGCGCACTGCATGCGGTGGATCGGCCAGGCCGAGATCGCCCTCGACATGATGGTCGAGCGAGCGATGGAGCGGTACAGCCACGGCTCGCTGCTGGCCGAGAAGCAGGGGATCCAGTGGTTGATCTCCGACTCGGCGGTCGAGCTGTACCAGTGCAAGCTGATGGTGCTGCACGCCGCGTACCAGATCGAGCACGGGATGGACTTCACCGCCGTGGTGTCGATGGCGAAGCACTTCGTCGCCAACAGCCTCTGGCGGATCATCGACCGGGCGATCCAGGTCCACGGCGCGCTCGGCTACTCGACCGACACCCCGCTCGCCGGGATGCTGCAGCAGGCGCGATGGGCCCGCTTCGCCGACGGCGCCGACGAGATCCACCAGATGCGCATCGCCCAGCGAACGATCGCCGCGTTCAACGACGACGGCACCACCAAACGGGCGACCGGCGACCTGCCCCTCTGAGGACGCGTGGACCGCTACGACATCAACGCCTGCGCCCCACCGCACCGCCTGAGCGTCGAGGCCACCGACGACTACGGCCACTGGCTGCTCGACGCCGAGCTCAGCGAGGCCGACGGTCTCACGACGCTGGTGGTCCGCCAACGCGACGTCGACCCGGACATGGTGCACGACATCGGCCCCGGCTGGGAGTGGTACCTCGATCGCCAGGGTGCGTTCATCTCCGGCGCGACGCCGCCGACCCTCGCCGAGTTCGAGGCGCGGTACCGGGCGTTCGGCGATCACTACCGCAGCCTGGTCGAACGCCGGGAAGCGACACCTCCACGGGGCGAGCGCTGACTCAGCCGAGCTCGGCGCGCAGTTCGGGGATCACCGTCCGCGCCAGCCGCTCGAACGTCGCTTCCTGGTCGGCGACGATGGGGGAGTAGAGGCCGATGTCGGTGAAGCCCCGCTCGACCAGGCCCCGCACGAGCCGGACGAAGAGATCCTCGTCGTCGTAGTAGCGCAGCCGTCCGCCGCTCGCGCGCGCCTCGGCGTCGTACAGGTTGGCGCTGCGGCGCAGCGTCGCCGGGTCACGACCGGCGGCGGTGCAGTGCGCATCGACGCTCGCCGCCCGGTCGGCGAGCTCGGCGAGCTGGTCGTCGAAGTCGGCGTCGAAGCTCATCGTGTTCCAGATGTCGGCGTGCCGGGCGGCGTGGGCCAGCATCTTCGGGCCGAGCGCGGCAGCGATGATCGGGATCCGTGGGCGCTGTGTCGACGTCGGGTTCATCACCGCACCGGCCGCCGAGTAGTACTCACCGTCGTAGTCGGTGATGTTCTGGCTGAGCAGCATCCCGAGCAGTTCGATGTACTCGCCGAACCGCGCCACCCGCTCGCCGTTCGACCAGTTCGGGAGCCCCAGCATCTCGGTACCCGGATCGATCCGGAGGCCGGTGCCGATGCCGACCTCGACCCGGCCCCCCGAGATCTGGTCGACCGTCACCGCGTGGTGGGCGAGGATGCCCGGATGGCGGAGCGGGATCTGCGCCACGTTGGTGGCGAGCCGCACGGTGGTGGTCTCGGCGGCGACCGCCGCCATCAACGTCCAGCACTCGAGCCACGGCGCCGGCGCGTTCGCCCAGTCGACGAAGTGGTCGGGGATCGCCGCGACGTCGAAGCCGAGTTCCTCGACGCGGAGCACCTGCTCGCGGAACTCGGCCCAGGGTCGTCCCGGCAGGGTGAGCACGTGGAATCGCAGCGGGAAGGCCATGTGTCACGGTACCGCGGTCCCGCGACTCACCCCCGCCGACGACGGCGCCACCAGTGGGCGCCGACCCGGGCCGCCACCAGCACGCACACGATCGCGACCACCCAGGTCGGGCGGGCGACGACGGGCAGATCGGCGAGCATGCGCCCATCGTGCCAGCCGAGGGTGACGTAGCGTGAGGACGTGCCCCGCACACCGCACCGCACGATCCTGCACGTCGACATGGATGCGTTCTTCGTGTCGGTCGAGCTGCGGCGACGGCCCGAGCTGCGGGGGCAGCCCGTGGTGGTCGGGGGGACCGGCAACCGGGGCGTGGTCGCCGCGGCGAGCTACGAGGCCCGCCGGTACGGGGTGCACTCGGCGCTGCCGTCGGCGGTCGCACGCCGACGGTGTCCGCACGCCGTGTTCCTGTCGGGCGATCACGCGCTCTACGCCGAGGTGTCCGGGCAGGTGCAGGAGATCTTCGGGCGCTACACGCCGCTGATCGAGCCGCTGTCGCTCGACGAGGCGTTCCTCGACGTCAGCGGCGCGATCCGGCTGTTCGGCGAGGGCGTGCAGATCGCGCAGCGGATCCGCGACGACGTGTCGAACGAGCTCGAGCTCACCTGTTCGGTCGGTGTCGCACCGAACAAGTTCCTCGCCAAGATGGCGTCGGTCGAGGCCAAGCCCCGCGCTCGCCCCGAGGGCGTCGAACCGGGCCCCGGTGTCGTCGAGATCCGGCCGGGCGAGGAGCTCGCGTTCCTGCACCCGTTGCCGGTCCGGCGGTTGTGGGGGGTCGGACCGAAGACGCACGAGAAGCTCGACCGGCTCGGCATCCGTACCATCGGCGACCTCGCCGAGCTGCCCGAGCGCACCCTGATCGGCACGCTCGGCCAGGCGAGCGGGCACCACCTGCTCGCGCTGGCGCAGGGGCTCGACGCGCGGCCGGTCGAGGTCGACCGCGAGGCCAAGTCGATCGGCCACGAGGAGACCTACCCCCACGACCTGTACGAGCTCGACGACCTCGACCGCGAACTGGTCCGGCTGAGCGACGCGGTCGCCGGCCGGCTCCGCGCGCACACGCTGGCAGCCCGCACGATCACGCTCAAGGTCCGGTTCGCAGGGTTCCGCACGGTCACCAGATCGGTCACGCTGCCCGCAGGTGTCGACACCGGGCCCGAGCTCGTCGCGGCCACGAAACCCCTGCTCCACGCCCTGGACGTGTCGCCGGGCGTCCGCCTGCTGGGCGTGTCCGCATCGAACTTCGGCAGCCGGAACGAGCAGCTCGACCTGTTCAGCGCGCCGGCCGACGATTCCGAGGGTGCTCACCGGTCCGACGTGCAGCGATCGGCGGCGGCGATCGACGAGATCCGCGAGCGGTTCGGATCGACGGCGATCGGCCCCGCCAGCTCGATCGGCACCCGCGGCCTGCGGGTCGTGCGCAAGGGCGCCCAGCAATGGGGGCCCGACCAGCGACCCGACGGCCCGGGCGACGCCTGACGCGCTCCGACCCCCGGAACGGCGGGAGATTCTGCGGAAATTGCGCCGAGGCGCGTTGAGGAAGCCCGTCAAACCTGCGATGATGTCGCGGTGCCACTGTCCGAAGACGAGCAGCGGATCCTCCGACAGATCGAACTCGACCTCGAGTCCGACCCCGCCTTCGCCGAACGCGGGTATCGGGTGTCGCGGCGACGACTCGTCCTGCTGTCGATCGGGCTGGTCGTCGGCCTCGGCCTGATCATCGCCGGACTGGCCGTCAGCTTCTGGCTCGCCTTCGCCGCCTTCGTGGCCGTCTTCGTGATCGGTGTCCAGCTCGAATCCGAGATCCGAGTGGTCGGCCGCGAGAAGATCGGCAATCTGCCGGTCAACGCCTGGCTGGCCGGCGCCAAGCGCCCACGCCGCCCCGAGTGACCTGCACCGGGTGATCAGCCCCGGGCGACCGGCCCGGGTGATCAGCCCTTGTCGGTGAAGTAGCGCTTCACCCGCTGCGGCGTCGACATCGTGTCGACCGCGATCCGGCGGACCTGGTCGGCCCACAGCGAACAGTCGTCGGTGACGGCGTCACCGAGCGTGCCGCGCCGCTCGAGGTCGACTGCGCCCGGCGGGGCGAACGCCACCCGGTCGACCGTGTCGGCGAGCGACGTCATCGGGCGCGCCGCCACCGGCAGCACCGTGGCCGTCGCCAGCGCCCACTCGTTCGGGGTCATCGCCGGTGTGCCGGTGACGCCGGCGTCGATGGCGGCGGTTCGGGCCCGTTCCCACGCCGTCACGATCTGCTCACGGCCCGGCAGGGAGCCCGCCCGCGCCCGCCGCGCCCGCCGCAGCAGCGCCGGCGTGGAGAGCGCCAGCGCGATCAACCCGGCGACCACCAGGGTCCGCCACGGGAACGAGTTGGTCTCGTCCGTCGCCGCCGCCCCGTCGACGATCTCGTCCTCGAACGGGAACCCCTGGTTCGGGTTGAACCCGCCCGGCGGCAGTTCTTGGTCACCGGCCGACGGCGTACGCACGGTCGTCGGCGGCCCGCCGCTCGCATCGTCGGGCTGCACGACCGTCGGCGGCGTCGTCGGGTTGGGCGGCAGGGTGTCCGAGCCCGCCGCGCCGCCACCGACGACGTCGGGGCCCGAGGTGTCCTGCTGCGGTGGCAGACCCGTGACGTCCTCGAGGCCCGGCGCCCCGCGGCCCGGCGTCGGCTCGAACGCCACCCAGCCGATCCCGTCGAACCACAACTCGGGCCACGCGTGGGCGTTCTTGCCGATCACGCTGTACCAGCCGTCGGGGCTGAGCGTGCCCGGCGTGAACCCCACCGCGACGCGCGACGGGATGCCGAGGGTGCGCGCCATGGCGGCGAAGGTGGCCGAGAACTGCTCGCAGTAACCGATCCGCTCACGGAAGAAGCTCTCGATCGCGTTCGAGCCGTGTCCCGACTGCACCTCGGTGCTGTACGTCCACTGGCTGTCGTCGCGGAACCAGGCCTGCATGGCGCGCGCCTGGTCGTACGGCGTCGTCGCTCCCGCGGTCACCGCCTGCGCCGTCTCGGCGACGACCGATGGCAGATCGTCGGGCAGCTCGAGATAGATCGGGTCGGGTGGCGCCTGCGCGGTGCGCCCTCGGAGGTCGTCGGCCGTCAGCTCCGGCGCCGAGGAGACGATCTCGAACACGTCGCCCGGTTGCAACGGCTCGGGCGCGAACAAGGTGCGCGACTGGGGCTCGCGTCGCATCCGGGCGTCGGGGGTCGGGCCGCTCACCGCGATCGGGTCGGCCGCGGCCGGCACCATCTCACCGCCGAGCGAGATGATCTGGACCTGCTGGCGGATCCGGCGTGCCGCGGGATCAGGCTCGACGTCGGCGACCGGTTCGAGCGAGCGCCGCGGCAGTTCGAACTGTTGCCCGTCGAACTCGGCGAGGGTCATGACACGCCAGTATGCGGGAGCATCGGCGTTGACGCGGAAGAGCTCGACGTTGCCCCGGTTGGTCAACCGCGAGCGGATGTCGACCAGGGGGTTGAGCACGTTCGTGGCACCACCGCGGCCCTTGGTGTCGTAGAGCGGCTCCGCGTTGGCACCCGGGATGCGCGGGCCGACGATGCCGGCGACGACGGCGATCGCGACCGCGGTGGCGATCGCAGCCGGGGCGACGAGCGAGGCGCGCCGTCCGACGGTCACGGCGGGTGCTCGTCGGCCCCCGTGCAGCTGGCGGAGTGCGATGACGGCCACCACGCCGGCTGCGATCAGGAACCCGGTCGAGGCGATGCGGAGCCGCTCGCTGCCGAGTGCAGCGATGAAGACGAACAACACCCCGCCCGGCACCAGCGCCTCGCCGCGAGCCTCGGCCCGGAAGGCGAACGAGTCGGACATCACGAGCACGAGCGCGAGCGCGAAGCCGGCGAGCGTCGCCCAACCGGCGGTGTATGCGACCGGCGCGATGGCGGTCGGGAACTGGTCGCGCACGAGTGACAGGTCGATGCGCATCTGGTCCCACGTCGCCGACCACGGCACGATGCCGCCGCTCATGGTGTCGCGGTAGTTCAAGAAGGCGAGGACCCACAGCAGTGCCAGCGAGACGGCCGGGACCGCGAGCCATCCGGTCACCCGGGCCCGGCGCAACGCGAACGACAGCCCGTGGCCGAGCACCGCGATCACGATCACGTCACTCAGGAACGGCCATCCGCTGAACACCCGGGCGAAGCCGACACCGACGGCGACCGAGTACAGCGTGACCGCCGACGTCGCCGCCAGATCGCGCTGCCATGCCGTGTCGTTCCTGCTCATGGGCGGGCCCCTGCGGTGTGCAGTTCGCGCGTGAGGCCGCGCTGTCCGGCGAGGTGGAGCCAGTGCTCGCGGAAGACGGAGATCGAGTCGGCGCCGACCGTGAGCGGCCCGCTGCGATGGCCCGTACCGGGGGCGGTGAACACGCCGATGCGGGTGAGCGTCGGGTCGCCGGCGCGATCGGCGCGTCGCCACAGGTCGGCGTCGGGGCGACCGGTGACGATGACGACGAGACCGAGGCCTTCACCCGGGTCGCGGTCGACGTCGCCGACCGGATCGCCGGCGGTGATGCGGGCGAGGTGGTGCAGCATGTGCGCGGTCACCTCGGGCCCGCGCAGGTCGATGCCGTGGCCGGTGACGAACCGCGTCGTCAGGCCCGCCCGGTCGGCGCCGAGCGCGATGCTCGCGGCGATGCTGATGGCGCGTTCGAACGCGTCGTCGCCGTCGCGTCGGTCGACGTCG
>JAUHYJ010000628.1 GCA_030425785.1 Acidimicrobiia bacterium
TCGGACAGCTCGAAATCGACCATCTCGCCGCTCAGGTACTTCTCGTACGCGAGCAGGTCGAGGTGGCCGTGGCCGCACAGTGCGGTGAGGATGACCTTCTCCTCGCCGGTCTCCTTGCAGGCGAGCGCCTCGCGGATGGCCGCGGCGATCGCATGGGTCGGCTCGGGGGCCGGGACGATGCCCTCCGTCCGGGCGAACTGCACGGCACCGGCGAAGCACTCGCGCTGGGGGATGGCGATCGCCTCGGCCAGGCCCAACTCGTAGATGTGCGAGACCAGCGGCGCCATGCCGTGATAGCGCAGGCCGCCGGCGTGGATCGGCTCGGGGACGAAGCCGTGTCCGAGCGTGTGCATCTTCATGAGCGGCGTCATCCCGGCCGTGTCGCCGAAGTCGTAGCGGTACTCGCCCTTCGTCAGCGTGGGGCAAGCGGCCGGCTCGACGCAGCGGATGGTCGGGTTCATCTTCCCGGCCATCTTCTCGCGCAGGAAGGGGAACGCGAGGCCACCGAAGTTCGACCCCCCGCCCGTGCATCCGACGAGCACGTCGGGGGTCTCGCCGACCTTGGCGAGCTGCAGCAGGGCCTCCTCGCCGATGATCGTCTGGTGCAAGAGCACGTGGTTGAGCACCGATCCGAGGGCGTACCGAGCCTTGGGGTCGGCGACGCACGCTGCGACCGCCTCGGAGATCGCGATGCCGAGCGAGCCGGTGTGGTCGGGGTTCTCGGCCAGGAGTTGGCGCCCGTAGTCGGTCTGGTCGGACGGGCTCGAGTGCACCGTCGCACCCCACACCTGCATCATCGTCCGGCGGTACGGCTTCTGGAGGTAGGACGCCGCGACCATCCAGACCTCGCACTCCATGCCGTACTGGGCGGTGGCGTACGACAGGGCGGAGCCCCATTGCCCGGCGCCCGTCTCGGTCGTCAGGCGGGTGATGCCCTCGGCGTGGTTGTAGTACGCCTGCGGCACCGACGTGTTCGGCTTGTGTGACCCGGCCGGGCTGACGCCTTCGTACTTGTAGTAGATCCGCGCCGGCGTGCCGAGCTCTCGTTCCAGGCGGGTCGCGCGGAACAGCGGGCTCGGCCGCCACACGCGGTAGACGTCGAGGACCTCGCCGGGGATGTCGATGAAGCGGTCGGTCGACACCTCCTGCTCGATGAGTGCCATCGGGAACAGTGGCGCCAGGTCGTCGGGGCCGACGGGTTCATGGGTACCGGGATGCAGCGGCGGCGGGGGAGGCGCCGGCAGGTCGGGGATGACGTTGTACCAGGTCGTCGGCATCTCCGACTCGGACAGGTGGATCTTGTGCTGGGGTGCGTCGGCCATGACCGCGAACGTAGTGCGGCGTCCGCCGGCGCTCGAACGCGAACCGGCCCGGCGCCAGTGGCGCCGGGCCGGTACGGGATGTGTGTGTCGATGATGTGTGTGTCGATGTGGTGCGATGCGTCAGCTCGCTGCGGCGAGATGGCTCGGGCCCGACACGGTCTCGTCACCGGCCCGATAGCCCGCAGGGCTCTCGTCCCGGCGCTTGCGGAGGACCGCCCACGTCGCGATGCCGCCGATGACGACGGCGCCGCCGATCAGCACCGTCTTGCGGTTGAGCTTCGAGGCGACGGCGGTTGCTGCGCCCGCCACGACGCCCACCGACTTGACGGCGACGTCGCCGACGGCGTCGACCACGTCGACGATCTCGTCGCCGACGGACGACAGGTCGGGCAAGTCATCGGTCGAGACCTGATCGAACGCATCGCGCACGACGGAGGCGGCCGACGACGCAGCGTCGGTGATCGGAGCGGTGTCAGGGAGGGTCGTCTTCATGATGCTGGAGTACCCGGTACGACGATCGGTGAAACCGACTCAGGCCGCCGTGGCGACGGTCGGGTACGGGGGGATCGGGGCGAGCAGCGACTCGACACGGCCGAGGAGCGGCCAGTCCTCGCGGGCCTCGACGACGAACTGGTCGTCGCCGAGCGAGATCGTGCGGATCGCCTCGGTGTTCGAGGTCGACCTGTCGGCAGCGATCGTCCACAGACCGCGCAGGAGGTGGCGCAGGCGGCCGGGATCGAAACCGTTGGCTTCGACCTCGTCACGCAGCGATCGGTACCAGAGCGCGACCGTGTGGCGGTTGGACCAGACCAGCACCACCAGAGCGATGCGGCTGAGCGGGAACATCATTTTCCTGAATGTGCGCCCGAAGGCGGTGAGGGTGCGGAACATGCCGTGGGCATACCCGCAACGCGTCGCGACGAAACGGGTCGCCAGGGCGGCGCGCCGGTGTCCCGCCCGGTCTCCCGGCCGGCGCGCCGCCACGGTGTCCGCGGCGATCGGGTTCGCTCAGGGCAGGTTCGGTGAGTTCGTGCTGGCGAGGATCTCGCCGATCGACCGGAACTGGGCATCGGGCTCCCAGTTCCGGTTCCTCCCGAGGAAACTGTCGTCGTCCATCTCGAGCAGGCCGATGATCGTCTCGGCCACGATGCGAGCACCGACCGGTCCGAGACCCTCACCCTTCTTCGGGTTGCCGGTCGGCTCGGCGCGCCCGATCTCCTCGGCCTCGGCGAGGAGGTACAGCCACAGCGGCGCGCCGCAGCCGTCGATCGCGCCGTCGCTCACGAGTC
>JAUHYJ010000629.1 GCA_030425785.1 Acidimicrobiia bacterium
CCAGCGAGGGCCCCGGCACCGAGCGGTGAGACGTCGAGGCGATCGACGGTGGCGAAGAGTCGATCGATGTCGCGACCGAACGCCCAGCCATGGGCGAGCAGATGATGCGACAACAGGACCGGCTGGGCCCGCTGCAGGTGCGTATAGCCGGGCAGGTAGGTCGGGCCCGCTTCGATCGCACGGGTGAGCAACACCTGCTGGAGGTCGAAGAGTCCGCGTGCGACCTCGATCAGCTCACGCTTGCACCACAGGCGGAGATCGGTGGCGACCTGATCGTTGCGACTGCGGGCGGTGTGCAGCTTCGCCCCGGCCGCGCCGGCGAGCTCGGTCACGCGTCGCTCGACGGCGGTGTGGATGTCCTCGTCGCTCGGCACGTGGTCGAACCGACCCTCGGCCATCTCGCGCTCGACCTGGTCGAGCGCGACCAGCACCTGGTCGCGCTCACGCTCGGCGAGCAGCCCGACCCGTGCGAGACCCCGCACATGGGCACGCGAGCCGGCGATGTCGTCCTGCCACATCCGCCGGTCGAAGGGCAGGCTGACCGTGTAGGCCATGAGTGCATCGTCGGGCCCGCCCTCGAATCGCCCGTGCCACAGGGTCGATCCACCGGTGTCGTGTTCGTCGTTCATGAGCTCTCAGCTTCCCTCGATGCCGGCCAGTTCACGCAGACTCACGGCGAGCTGTGCTCCGCCGACCGATTCCGTCGCGACGCACAGCATGGTGTCGTCGCCGGCCACGGTACCGAGCAGCCCGTCGATGCCGCCTCGGTCGAGCGCCGACGCGACCACGTGCGCACAACCGGGTGGCGTGCGCACGATCACGAGGTTGCCGCTGTGGGTCACCTCGGCGACCCACTCGCCCATCACGCGGCGCAACTGGTCGAGCGGTGCGACCCGTTCCGGCACGAACTCGGGGACCGCATAGACGCTGTGCCCGCCCGGGACGCGGACCTTGATCGCCCCGAGGTCGTCGAGGTCGCGTGACACCGTTGCCTGCGTCGCCGCCATCCCCTCGGCCGCGAGGAGCTCGACGAGCTGCGGCTGACTCGTGACCTGCTGCTGCTCGATGATCCGCGCGATCGCCTGCTGCCGCTGGACCTTTGACATCAGGCTTCGCCTGTCTCTGAGCGGCTCGTGAGGAACGCCAGGACCGCACGGGCGCTGTGGAGGCGGTTGTGACCCTGCTGGATCGCGACGCTCCGCGGGCCGTCGATCACGTCGGCCGTCACCTCGAAGCCGCGGTACGCCGGCAGGCAGTGCATGAACACCGCCGCCGGGTCGGCGGCCGACATCATCGCGTCGTCGACCGTGAAGCCCTCGAACGCCTGCCGGCGGGCCTCCTTGTCGTCCTCCTGCCCCATCGAGACCCAGGTGTCGGTGTGGACCGCGTGGGCGCCGACCACGGCCTCGTGGGGCCGAGCGGTCTGCTCGATCGACGCGGCGCCCAGCAGCAGGATCCGTTCGAGCTCGGCGTCGTCGGCGTCGAAGCCCGGCGGGCAACCGAACCGGACGTGCATCCCGAGCAGGGCCGAGATCTCGGCCAGCGACCGGGCGACGTTGTTGTAGTCACCGACGTAGGCGACCGTCTTCCCGTCGAGGCCGCCGAGACACTGCCGCATCGTCAGCGCGTCGGCGTAGGCCTGCAGTGGATGTGAGTGATCGCTCAGCATGTTCACGACCGGCACGTCCGCGGCAGCGGCGAGCCGCTCGACCACCGCGTGCGAGAACACCCGAGCGGCGATCATGCCGTGGTAGCCGGACATGATCTTCGCGATGTCCTCGACCGGTTCGCGGGTGTCGAAGCCGACCTCCTCGCCGCGGGTGTAGACGGGGTGGCCACCGAGCTGTACGACCGCCATCTCCATCGAGTGACGGGTCCGGTTCGACGGCTTCTCGAAGATCAGTGCCACGCCCTGCCCGTCGAGCGGTCGACCGAGCGAGGCGATCGGTCGCTCCGCCAGGTCGAGGATCGCGGCCACCTCGTCGGCCGACATGTCGGGGACGTCGAGCAGCGATCGCATCACCTGGTCACCTCGTCGAGCGCGCGACCGATGAGACCGAGGGCCTCGTCGAGCTCGGCGTCGGACACGGTGAGCGGCGGCAGGAACCGCAGCGTCGATGCGTTCACGGCGTTGCAGATCAAGCCGGCGTCGAGCAGGCCCCGATAGACGGCCGGCGCGTCGATGCCCTCGGCGAGCTGCGCCCCGAGGATGAGACCGCGACCCCGAACCGCCTCGACCTGGGGCAGCGCGAGCAGCCCGGCGGTGAACCGCTCACCCTGCTGTCGGGCGAGCGCCGGGGCGTCGAGCCGCCGCATCTCGTCGATCACCGCCGACACCGCCGCGGTGGCGAGGGCGGTGCCGCTGTAGGTGCTGCCGTGGTCGCCCGGCTGGAACACCCCCGCCACGTCGGTGCGTGCCCAGCACGCACCGATCGGCATGCCGTTGCCCATCGCCTTCGCGAGGGTGACGACGTCGGGCGCGATCCCCTCGTGCTGGAACCCGAACCACGCACCGGTGCGAGCGAAGCCCGTCTGGATCTCGTCGACGATGAGCAGGGCGCCGAGGTCGTCGCACAGCTCACGAACGGCGGTGAAGTAGCCGGGCGGCGGC
>JAUHYJ010000630.1 GCA_030425785.1 Acidimicrobiia bacterium
AGCCACAGCTCGCTGCGACGACCATCGACAGCGCCGCCAGGCACGTGGCGGCGCGAGCGTGGCATCGAATCGTCGCGTCACCCACCGGTGTTGAACGTGAACGACGTGGTAGCGGAAGGGCCCGCCGTCGGTCCGGCCGGCGCGGTGCGCACCAGCGTGCGGCCCTGGCGCTCGTCTGATCGATGGAGTGCGCAGCCAGGTCGGGCCGTCCCTGGGGCGCAGACACGGATTGCGGCGACATGGCGAACTCCAGACCCGTCGCGCTCGTTCGCCGCTGCGCGGACGCGACCGGACGGTGCTGCTGTCAGCATCCGTCGTGCGGGATCGGATCCCCAGAGTCCAAGGTCACGGCCCACACCATCACGGTCGTGGAACGGCGCGTCGGCCACCCGCCCCGCCGACCGTTCCGTCGCTCGAGCGCATGACGGAGGTGGCGCTCGACGGTCGAGCGGCGCGGGTCGGGCCGCCGAGCGACCGACCCGATGCAGCGACCACGCGGATTCGCTGAGTGGAGACGATGGGACTCGAACCCACGACCCCCTGCTTGCAAAGCAGGTGCTCTAGCCAGCTGAGCTACGTCCCCGAGTTGGCAGCGATCCAGGATAGCGCCGCTCGTCGAATGTCCGCCGGGAGCGACCGGCGTCAACCAACCCAGACCTCACCGACGCCGACGCGACGGTGGCCCGTGCCCGAGGCACGGGCCACCGTTCACGAAGGCCGAAGCGTCAGAGGTACCCGACGACGTCGAGGATCACCTCGGCGGTCGAATGCACATACACACGCAACTCACCGTCAGGACCCAACCGGGCCAACACCTCGTTGGCCACCGCCGTCCCCGGCCGATAGTTCACACTCGACGTCGACGGCATCGCCGCCCCGCCGAACACCGTCGCATGACCATCCGCCACCGCACCGGCGATCGTGACATTCACCATCACCGCCAACGCATCATCGGGCACACCCGCCCGACCAGCAATCGGCACCGTCACGAACTCACCACCCGCGACCGGACCCGTCCCCACGAACAACCCGTCCGCAGCAACGAACCCCACCCGAGTATCAGCAACACGGAACGGCCAGGTTGACACGATCATCGGCGACTCGGGACCGATCGTCCAGCCCCAGGCCTCCGACGCCGCATTGCCGGCGGCATCCATCGCGGCCACGACGAAGTTGTGCGAGCCGAGCTCGAGGGCGGCGTACTCGACCGGGCTGGTGCACCCGGCGAGGGCGGCGCCGTCGAGCGAGCACAGCACGCCGGCGGCACCGACGGTCGTGAACGCGAACGTTGCGTCCGTACTGTCGGTCATCGACGGCGGCATGCTCGTCAGCTCGAGCGCCGGCGGCACCGTGTCGACCGTCCAGCTCCACACGGCTGCCGGCCCGGCCTGATCGGTGACCGCCGTGACCGCGAAGGTGTGCTCACCATCCGCGAGTCCGGTGTACGTCACCGGGCTCGTGCACGCCACGGCCTCGGCGCCATCGAGCGAGCATGTGAACGTGGCGGCCTCGTCGTCCGCCTCGAAGGCGAACGTCGCGGTCGTCGAATTGTCGATCACGTCGGGCGCGTCGGTGATCGTCGCGACCGGCGGCAGGTCGGGCTCGATGTCGTGGTCACCGCTGACGACGATGACCTCGGCCACATCGGGCCCGGCGATGCTCACGTCGGAACCGTCGAGGACCTCGACGCCGATCTCGTAGACACCGATCGGGCTGCCCTCGGCGATGTTGAGGAACCACTCGACCGACCGGTCGTCGGGCACCGTCAACTCACCGAGTGACCACGTCCCGACGAGGTTGCCCGCGTCGAGCACGAACGGCATCTGGACCGAGTCGGCGTAGGCCACGACCTGGGTGGCCAGCACGAAGTCGACCGGCGCGTCGATCGTCACCTGCAGCGAGGCATCCGGTGTCGTCGGCTGCGAGAGATCGGGGTTGAAGACCCGAGCGTTTGCGGGCTTCCAGGCGCCCTGTGTCGTGTAGTCGAAGATGCCGGCCCACCACACCGTCAACTCGGCGGCGTGGACGGTCGTCGACGCGACGTCGGTCGCGACGACCTGATCACCGACCAGGTCGAGGTCGAGCAGGTCGACGGTCAGCTCGTACTCACCGTCGGGAACCCCTGCGGCGACCGTCAGGTCGAACGTCGTGGAGAACATGTCGCCCGGGTCGAACGCGAAGTCGTCCGCTCCCGTCCAGGTGCCGACGAGGTTGCCCGAGTCGACGGCGAACACGATGTCGTCGGCGGTGTCGGTGGTGGTCATCGTGACCTCGTCGCCGACCGTGAAGTCCTCGTCGAGGTCGTCGATCGTCACCCGGAGCTGGGCGTGGGCAATCGGCGTCCCGTCCCACGGCATGTACGCCGAGAGCGTCGTCTCGACGACGTCGGTCTGGACGACGTCGGTCGGGACGACGTCCCAGTTCACCGCGGGATCGAGCAGGGCCTGCTCCTGGGCGGAGCAGGTGTCCATGCCGACCGGGTCGATGGAGAAGCCCGGGATGACGTCGTTCTCGTGCAGCGTGACGATCACGGCCCGCACGTCATCGGCCATCTGGTTGAAGCCGGCCACGTTGGCGACCGTGCCCCCGCTCTCGATCGGCGGCAGCTC
>JAUHYJ010000032.1 GCA_030425785.1 Acidimicrobiia bacterium
GGTTCCGGTCGCCGGCTCGGTCACCGGATCGTCGGGCGAGTCGAGCGCGTCCATCGCACGATCGATGGCGCCGTCGGTCTCGAGGGCCAGGTCGAGCAGGCGGCGGAACCGGCTGGTCGGATCGGCGGCCAATCCGTCGCGTGGCCCGAACTCGACGATGCGGCCGTGGTCGAACACGGCGATGTCGTCGGCGTCGCGCAGGGTCGACAGGCGGTGGGCGATGATGAGCGTCGTGCGGCCGCGCCGGAGTTCGCGGATCGCTGCCTCGATCCGCTCCTCGGTGACCGGGTCGACGCGCGCGGTCGCCTCGTCGAGCACGATCAGATCGGGGTCGTGCAACCACACCCGCGCCATGGCGAGGAGCTGTGCCTCACCCGCCGACACGCCGGCACCACCGGCGCCGAGCGGGCGGTCGATCCCGCCCTCGACCAGCGTGGCGAGCCCGACCGAACGCAGCGCGTCCTCGACCTCGGCGTCGGACGGACGGTCGTCGAACAACGTGACGTTGTCGCGGATCGTGCCGCCGAACAGCTCGACCTCCTGCGGCACGAGCGCGACGCGCGTCCGCAGCGTCTCGAGCGGGATGTCGGCGATCGGCACGCCCCCGAGTGCGAGCACCCCCGACGTGGGCTCGACGAGCCGGAGCACCAGTCGCGAGAACGTGGTCTTCCCGCTGCCGGTACGCCCGACGATGCCGACGCACCGCCCGGCGCCGATGTCGACCGTGACGTCTCGCAGCACCGGCGTGTCGTCACCGTAGTCGAAGTCGACCCCGGCCGCCGACACCGCCAGTGCACCACCGGCCGGTTCCGTCCGCCCGTCGTCGGCGATCTTCGACGTGACCGCGGTGAGCGCGGCGACGCGCCGCATCGCACCGGTCGCCTTCTGGACCGTCTCGAGCTCGTGGACGACCTCCTCGAGCGGGCGCTGCACGAGTAGGACGTACTGGAACAGCAGGAATGCCGTGCCGACCGTGATCGAACCCTGGGACACGAGCGCGGCGCCGGCGCCGACCGCGAGCGCGAGCCCGGCAGCGGACGCGCCCTGCACCGTCCACCACATCGCCATGAACGCCGACTCGCGACGTACGGCCGAGTCGAGCACGCCGGCGCTGTCCTCGACGAAGCGCCACATCGCGTGGGGACCCGCACCCATCGCCCGCAGGTCCTCGGCGGCGGTCAGGCGCTCCTCGATCCCGCCGTACAGGCGCGCGTACGCCGACATCTCGTCCTCGGACTCGTTGACGGCCCGGTGCCGGACGATCAGCACGGCGACGAGCGCGAGCCCGACGTAGCCGACCATGCCGAGGCCGATCCGCCAGTCGATGACGGCGACGACGACGATCATCCCGACGACGAGCAACGCCGAGCCGACGACCTTCGGCAGCACCCGCCCCAGCAGCTCGGAGACCGAGGTGACGTCGCCGTCGACACGCTGGATGAGCTCGCCGGGCGTGTGCCGGCGGTGGAAGTCGTGGTCGAGACCGAGCACGTGGCGGGTCATCGTCATCCGCAGCTCGTTGGTGGTCCGCCAGGCGACGTGGGTGGCGGCGCGGGCCGTCACGACCGCGATCACCTGGGCCGCTACCACGACGAGCAGGAGCAGCGTCGCCCACCTGCGGATCGAGGCGGCATCGGTACCGGCGACCACGAGGTCGACGATGTGGCGCACGACGATGGGGCCGCTGATGGTCAGCGCCGACCCGCCGGCGACCACGAGCCCGAGCGCGGCCCAGCGAGCCGCGTCCGGCCGCAGGAGGCGGCCGAGCGGCAAGCCGGCGACGGCGCCCCTCGCGGGCGCGTCGCCAGACGCGTGATCGATCTCGTGCACGACCCGATTCTCACAGTCTGGGCATCCGGAACCGCAGCAGGTTTCGGAACGATCCGGGCGACGCCTGCCGTCACGGCGAGTACGGTCGATGCATGGAACTCCCGAAGCCGCTCGGTGTGATGAAGGCGCTCGCCGGCAGTGTGATGACCCCGCTCGAACGCCCGGACCGGTTGCCACGTGCCCTGGTCGCCATGGCACCGTGGGGCACCTCGTTCGCTGGCCTCGTCGCCGGAGCGGCGGCGCGCTACCCCGATCGGGTCGCCGTGCACGACGACGCCGGGCCGACGACCTACGCGGAACTGTGGCGTCGGTCGCGATCGATCGCCGGCAACCTGCTCGCCACCGGGGTCGGGCCGGGTTCGACCGTCGGCGTGTTGGCACGCAACCACGCCGGATTCGTCGAGACGCTCACGGCGATCGCCGCCACGGGTGCGGACACCGTGCTGCTCAACACGGGCTTCGGCGGCCCCCAGCTGGCCGACGTCGTCGACTCCGAGCACATCGACGTGATCGTGCACGACGACGAGTTCGCCGACGTCGTCGGCGCGGCCGGCGCGGCGCGATCGATCGACGAGACCGAGCTCGGTCGACTGGCGACCGACACCGCTGCGTCGATCGGACCGAACCGCGAGTCGGGTCGCATCGTCATCCTCACCTCCGGCACGACGGGGCGACCGAAGGGCGCAGCCCGCTCGACCGACCCCTCCGCGATCGAGGGCGTTGCCGCGCTCGTCGACCGCATCCCGCTGAAGCTGGGCGACACCCAGGCCATCGCGGCGCCGTTGTTCCACGCGTGGGGCCTCAGCCATCTGCTGCTCGGGTTGTCGCGGTGCACGACAAATCTGCTCGCACGCCGCTTCCGACCGGGTGATCTGATGGCGAGCGTCGCCGAGCACGAGGCACGCGTGCTGGTCGTCGTCCCCGTGATGCTGTCGCGCATCCTCGCCGACGACGTCGCCGAGTCGATCGACGTCCCGTCGATGCGCGTGATCGCGTCGAGCGGGTCGGCGATCTCGGGCCAACTCGTGACCGACGTCCTCGACCGCTACGGCCCCGTGCTCTACAACCTCTACGGCTCGACCGAGGTCGCCGTGGCGTCGATCGCGACGCCCGACGACCTCCGACGCGATCCGACCACGGCGGGACGCGGGGTGAAGTGGGTCGACGTGGCGATCGTGGACGCCGAAGGCCGGCGGCTGCCCGAGGGCGAGTCGGGTCGGATCTTCGTCGGTGGCGCCGCCCAGTTCGGTGGCTACACCAACGGCGACGACAAGGAACGGATCGAACACCTCGTGTCGACCGGCGACGTCGGGTACTTCCGCGACGGCCTGCTCTTCGTCGAGGGCCGCGACGACGACATGATCGTGTCCGGTGGCGAGAACGTCTTCCCGAGCGAGGTCGAAGAGCTGCTGCACCGCCACCCCGACGTCACCGACGTCGCCGTGGTCGGCACCGACGACGACGAGTTCGGGCAGGCACTCGCGGCGTTCGTCGTCACCGAGCACGATGCCGAGCTCACGACACGACAGGTCCGCGACCACGTGAAGGCACAACTCGCCCGCCACAAGGTGCCGCGCACCGTCGAGTTCCTCGACGAACTCCCGCGCAACGCGACCGGCAAGGTGCTCCGCCGCCAGCTCGGCGACGACTGACCGCTGGTTCGGGCCGGCCGACGGTCAGCCGACCGCCTGCACCATCTCGTCGGCGATCTCGTCGGTCAGCTGCGGGATGACGTCGAGCGCATCCATGTTCTCGACGACCTGCGAGGCCCGGCTGGCACCGGTGATCACGCTCGACACCATCGGGTGCTTCGTGCACCACGCCAGGGCCAACTGCGCCATCGAGCAGTCGAGCCGGTCAGCGATCGGGCGGAGCCGCTCGATCTTCGCGATCGCATCCGCGTCGCTCATCCGCTCGGCCAGCCAGCCGTAGCCGGACAGCGCGGCGCGCGAGTCGTCCGGGATGCCGTCGCGGTACTTGCCGGTGAGCAGGCCCGACGCCAACGGGCTCCAGATGGTGTTGCCGTAGCCGGTGTCGGCGAACAGGCGGGCGTACTCGGTCTCGACCTTGTCACGCTCGAGCAGGTTGTACTGCGACTGCTCCGTCACCGGCTTGTGCAGATGGTGCCGCTCGGCGATGTCGATCGCGTGGCGGATCTCGTCGGCCGACCACTCGCTCGTGCCCCAGTAGTTGGCCTTCCCCTGCGACACCATGTCGCTCATCGCCCAGACGGTCTCCTCCATCGGCGTGTCCGGGTCGGCGCGATGGCAGTAGACGACATCGACGAAATCGAGCCCGAAGCGCTCGAGCGATCCGTCGATCGCCTGCATCAGGTACTTGCGGTTCAGGGTGTTCCGCATGTTCGGGTCGCTCCCGTGGATGCCCCAGAACAGCTTGGTCGTCACCACGTACGACCAACGCGGCCATCCCAGCTCGCGGAGTGCCCGGCCCATGATCGTCTCGCTCTTGCCCCCGGCGTACGCCTCGGCGTTGTCGAAGAAGTTGCAGCCGGCATCGTGCGCGGCCTGCATGCACTCGAGCGCGAGGTCGACGTCGAGCTGGTTGTCGAAGGTGACCCAGCTGCCGAACCCCAGCACGCTCACCTTGACACCGCTGTCGCCCAGCCGCCGGTACTCCATCCGTTCCTCGGGAATCGCCATGACGGCGACCCTACCGACGAACCGCGTCAGAGCGCCCGGACCGCGGCCCGGTCGGCGGCGACCTGGCGACCCATCCGGTCGAGGACGTCGCCGCGGACCTTGGCGACGGTGCCGGCGTACGCCGGTGGATCGAGGGTCGCGGCGAGCTCGATCGCGATCTCGACGGCGCGGTCGAGCACCTCGTCGACGGCCACGACCTCGTCGAGGAAGCCGACGTCGACGGCCTCGCCCGGACCGGTGACGCGGGCGGTCGCGGTGGCACGGTGCACGTGGCGCTTGCTGAGCCGTTCGGTCGCGATCGTGATCGCCCAGTCAGGAAGCACCATGCCGATCGCGACCTCGTTCAAGCCGATCTTCGCGTCGATGTCGGCGCCGACCCGCACATCGCAGCCGAGCAGCATCAACGCACCGGCGGCGAGCGCATGCCCCGTACATGCCGCGACGATCGGCACACCGCTCCCCCACATCAGCCGCACGAGCTCGCCGCCATCGGCGACGAGCGCGCCCATCTGCGCGAGATCGCCACCCCGCATGACACCGAGATCGAAACCGCCCGAGAACCGGCCCTCGCGCCCGTGCACGACGACGGCACGGATGTCGGCGTCGGTCTCGGCGTCCGCGATCGATCGACGGATCGCGGCGATGAGCTCGAAGCCGAGCGCATTCGCCTTGCCGTCGTCGAGATGGAGGACGAGCACCGCGTCGCGGCGTTCGACGGTCAGGGCGTCGGACATGGCCGAACCCTACCGACCGCCGACACGACGGGCGGGCGTCGGGTGTCAGACGGCGACGACGCGGTCCCGCCCCTGGCGCTTCGCGGTCAACATCGCGCGATCGGCGGCGTCGATCGCGTCCACGACGCCGGGCTGGACTCGCGCGAGCCCGACGCTGAGCGTCACCCGCGACGGCCCGTTGTCCCACTCGAACGGCTCGGCCACCGACGCCAGGATGCGTTCGCCCACCACACGAGTCTGCGCGGGGTCGACCTCGTTCAGCAGCACGACGAACTCGTCGCCTCCGAAACGGGCCACGAGGTCCTGTGGCCGGCACGCCGCCGCGATCCGTTCGGCGACAGCCGCGAGCACACGGTCACCGACGGCGTGTCCCCACCGGTCGTTGACCTGCTTGAAGTCGTCGACGTCGATGTACAGCACGACGCTGTCGTCACCGGCACCGCGCAGCGCGTCGCCGAACACGTCGCGGTTCGCGAGCCCGGTCAGCGAGTCACGCGTGGCCGCCGCCACGAGTCGGTCGCGATCGCGCCAGCGCTGCGCCAGGAGTCGCGTGACGTCGACCAGGCTCGCGATCCGAGCGTTCGCGTTGGTCGACACGGCATGGTCGTCCCCCGGCGGCAGGCACCCCACCTTCAGGTAGGCGGCGATCACCTCACCGTCGAGCACCACCGGGATGCACGCCATCCGCAGGCTGCGGTCGTCGGTGCAGAGCGGGTCGGCGGCGACGACGAGCGTCTCGGGGATGAGCGTCGGGTCGACGTTGAGGCTCTCCCCGCCGAGACCCAGGTCGCGCGCCCATGCCGGATCCGCCCACGGCGACCAGCCCGCCGCCACGGCCTCACGAACCGCCGCCGCCAACCCGTGGTCGGAGGTCGGGCCGGTGACGCGGCGCACGCCGTCGAGCTCGACCAGGAACCAGGCCTGGAACCCCCAGTCGTTGTCGTATCCGAGCTCGTCGCAGAGATGACGGCGGACCGCGTCACGCGGCTCGCCCGCCAGCTCTGCGTTCAGCGGCCGGGCCACGCTCGACTGCAGCGAGTGCGACACCAGGACGCCCACCCAACCGGTGAGCACGCCGTCGTCGTCGACACCTGTCGCGATCACGTCGATGTCGTGCTCGTCGCCGGAGCGACCGAGGATGCGGGTCCGGAACGGCATGGGCATCGGCACCGTGCGCAACGACTCGTCGGCGGACTCGACGAAGAAGGTCGCGACGGCCTGCCGTTCGCTCGGAGCGGCGAGTTCGAGCACGTTGCGACCCGTCAGATCGTCGGGTCGCCAACCGTGGAAGCCGCCGGCGCCGCCGCGCGCTTCGAGGATGGCGCCGAAGCCATCGACCCAGATCACCATCGGTCGGATGTGCTCGAGGATCGACGACGCGTCCATACGACTCAGCATCGGCCGACCGCGGTGTCACCTCAAGCGAGTCGCGTGAAGGCGCCGCCCGCTCGACCACGCACCGTCGCCGTCTCAGGCGGCAGGCGGACGCACCGTGATGCCGGCGTCGGCCATGACCGTCTTCGCCTCGGCGACCGTGAACTCCCGGAAGTGGAAGATCGACGCCGCGAGCACGGCGTCCGCGCCGCCCTCGACGACGCCGTCGACGAGGTGCTGCAACGTCCCCGCGCCGCCGCTCGCGATGACCGGGACGTTGACCGCGTCGGCGATCGCACGGGTCAAGACGTTGTCGAACCCGACCCTGGTGCCGTCGCGGTCCATCGAGGTGAGCAGGATCTCGCCGGCGCCCCGTGCGACGGCCTGCGCCGCCCAGTCGACCGCGTCGATGCCGGTCGGGGTGCGCCCCCCGTGGAGGTACACCTCGAACCCGTTCAGGACGTCACCGTCGCGAGCCTTCGCGTCGATCGCACACACGACACACTGCGAGCCGAACTCGGCGGCGATCTCGGCGATGACCTCGGGACGCTGCACCGCAGCGGTGTTGACACTCACCTTGTCGGCCCCCGCTCGCAGCATGCGGCGGGCATCCTCGAGGGTGCGGATCCCGCCGCCCACGGTGAAGGGGATGTACACCTGCTCGGCCACCCGGTACACCATCTCGACGGTGGTGTCCCGGGCGTCGGACGACGCGGTGATGTCGAGGAACACCAGCTCGTCGGCGCCCTCGGCGTCGTAGCGGGCTGCGAGCTCGACCGGATCGCCGGCGTCGCGCAGGTCGACGAAGTTCGTGCCCTTGACGACGCGACCGTTGTCGACGTCGAGGCACGGGATGACGCGAGCGACCTTCATCGAACCGACCTCATTGCGGCCCGCCCTCGATCGTCAGCGCGGCCAAGGCCTCGTCGACCGTGAAGCGTCCCTCGTAGAGCGCCTTGCCCGTGATGATGCCGCCGAGTCCGGGGATGCCGGCGAGGGTGACGATGTCGTCGACCGACGAGACGCCGCCGCTCGCGATAACAGTCACCGTCGTGGTCGACACGGCGATGGCCAACCCGTCGACATCGGGGCCGGTGAGCATGCCGTCGCGACTGATGTCGGTGATCACGAACGCCGATGCCGCCGGGAACCGTCCGAGCGCGTCCGCGAGTTGGACCCCGCTGCCCTCGGTCCAGCCGTGGACCGCGAGCTCACCGTCGCGATGGTCGAGTCCGACGGCGACGGGCATGAGCGCGGCCGCCCGCTCGACGAGCGACGGGTCCGCGACCGCGGCCGACCCCATCACGACCCGACTGACGCCGGCATCACGCAACGCCCTGACGTCGTCGACGGTCCGGACCCCGCCACCGTTCTGGAGCCGGGCGGCGCCGTCGATCTCCGCCGCGATCGCCTCGACGACCGGACGGTTGACCGGGTCGCCCGACTTGGCGGCATCGAGGTCGACGACGTGGACCCACGGGGCCCCGGCGGCCACGAATGATCGGGCGACCGCGACCGGGTCGTCGCCGTAGACCGTCTCGGCGTCGTAGTCGCCCTTGGTGAGCCGCACGACGCGACCGGCGCGGAGGTCGATCGCCGGGTAGAGGTCGCACATCGTCGCCGTCATGCGGATGCCCCGTCGCGGCTCGCGGCGCTGATCCGAACGAAGTTCTCCAGCAGCTGCAGCCCCGGCGTGCTCGACTTCTCCGGGTGGAACTGGGTCGCGAACACGTGGTCACGCCGAAATGCGGCGTTCAGCGTCCCGCCGTACTCGCAGGTGGCGGCCACCACCGACGGGTCGTCGGGGACACCGTGCAGCGAGTGCACGAAGTAGACCCACGAGTCACCGCCGAGCCCGCGCAGCATCGGGTCGTCGTGACGGCGCAGCTCGAGCCGGTTCCACTGCATCTGCGGCCGTTTCACCCCGGGCGGGATCCAGCGCACGGTGCCCGGGATGACGCCGAGGCCACGCTCGCCCGGGTCTTCCTCGGACGAATCGAACAGCATCTGGGTGCCCACGCAGATGCCGAGGAACGGCCGGCCGGACGCGGCCGCGTCGAGCGCCGGCCGTTCGAGGCCGTGCGACCGCAGGTTGTTCATGCACGCGCCGAACGCGCCGACGCCGGGCAGCACGACGCCGTCGGCGTCGGCGATCAGACCCGCGTCGGCGGTGAGGCGCGCATCGGCGCCCATCTTCTCGAGCGCCTTGCGCGCCGAGTGCAGGTTGCCGATGCCGTAGTCGAGCACGGCGACGAGCGGCGTGGTCATCGACGAATCCTCACAGGACGCCCTTGGTCGACGGCACGCCGCCCGCGTGGTCGACGCGCACGGCGTCGCGCAGCGAGCGCGCCAGGCCCTTGAAGGTCGCTTCGATGATGTGGTGCACGTTGCGGCCGCGCACCAACTCGACGTGCAGGGTCATCGCGGCCGACTGGGCGAACGACGAGACGGCGTGCTCGGCGAGCTGCGGGTCGAACGCCGGGTCGCCCAGCGGCAGCGACTCGGGCATCTCGACCAGCCACTCGACATGAGCTCGGCCGGACAGATCGAGGGCGACGTCGACGAGGGCCTCGTCGAGCGGGTACTTGCCGCTCGCGAACCGGCGGATGCCGGCCTTGTCGCCCAGCGCCTCGCGGAACGTCTCGCCGAGCAGGATCGCCGTGTCCTCGACGGTGTGGTGCGTGTCGATGTGGAGATCGCCCTCGGCCTTCACCGTCAGGTCGAATCCGCCGTGGCGACCGAGCTGGTCGAGCATGTGGTCGTAGAACGGGATGCCGGTCGACACGTCGGTCGCGCCGGTGCCGTCGAGGTCGATCGAGATCTCGATCGACGTCTCCTTGGTGGTGCGGCTCCGAGTGGCCGTACGGGCGCTCATGTCAGGACCTCCTGCAGGCCGTGGATGAAGGCATCGTTCTCGTCCGGTGTGCCGACGGTGACCCGCAGGCAATCCGCCAGCCGCGGCCAGCCCGAGCAGTCGCGCACGAGGATGCTGCGGTCGAGCAACCGCTGCCAGAGCTCGCGACCGCCGACGGTCGTCGGTCGGAACAGGACGAAGTTGGCGCCGCTCGGGGTGACGTCGATCGGCAACGCCGACATCGCTGCCGACAACCGCTCGCGTTCGGACACGATCAGCCGCACCCGTTCGTCCATGTCCCCGACGTAGCGCAGGGCGAGCCGGCCGGCGATCTGCTTGGCGGCGTCGAGGTGGTACGGCAGCACGACCTTGTCGAGTTCGCGGATGAACCACGTCGGACCGATCACGTAGCCGAGACGGACACCGGCCATGCTCCACGTCTTCGAGAAGGTGCGGGTGACGACGAGCGGACGGTCCTCGTCGAGCAGCGACAGCGCCGACCAGTCGGCGAACTGGGCGTAGGCCTCGTCGGCGACGACGAGCCCGTTGGCCAGCTCGAGCAGTTCGGTGATCCGCTCGGCCGGTTCGACCAGCCCGGTCGGGTTGTTCGGCGAGGTGAGGAAGGCGACGTGCGGGTCGTGCTGCTCGACGACGCGGCGCATCTCCGCAGGGTCGAGGGTGAAGTCGGCGTCGCGCTCGCCCTCGACGACCTCCGACCCGACCACCCGGGCGATCTGAGCGTGCATCTGGTAGGTCGGCTCGAACGTGGCGACGCGACGCCCGGCGCCCGCGAACGTGAGCAGGATCGTCTGGAGCACCTCGTTCGAACCGTTGGCGGCGAACACCATGTCGGCCGACACCCCGTGCCAGTCGGCGATCGCATGGCGCAGCTCGGTCGCCTGCCGGTCGGGGTAACGGTGCCACTCGATGCGCGAGATCTCGGACGCGAGCGCGTCACGGAACGCGTCCGGCGGCGGCAGCGGCGACTCGTTCGTGTTGAGCCGGACGCGGACGTCGACCTGCGGCGAGTGGTAGCCGTCGAGCTGGCGCAGGTCGTCGCGAACCGGGATCACGACCGCCGAGGCTACCGACCGGTTCCCGCACCGGACCGCATAGCTTTGGCGTCGTGCCTGCGCCCGATGCGTCCTCCGCCGCCACCCAGCTCAGCGTGATCGCCGACACGGTCGACCGCCAGCGCGAACGCGTCGCGTCGATCGCCGAACCCTTCCTCGGCACCGACCGCGAGGACGTCGTCACCACCGTGCACGAGGCCGAGCGCCAGCTGCTCATGGCCTCACGCGCGCTCCAACGGGCGATCAAGACCCTCGCCTGAACGCGTCGGCCGCGAGCGCGACGCATGGCCGAGACGGGGCGAAAACGGGGACGACCCCTCGGCGGACCGAGGGGTCGTCAACCCTGGACGACGGGTGGCGGAACCCATTGTCGTCCCACACCAGGTGGCGGGAACCTGGTTGGACAGCACTCTATCTGCCCGCTTCCCGGACACGCGGCACCGTGCTGGCCTCCCTCGTGAACGATGCCACTCGACGTCGGTCGATCGGCCCGGGCCGGCCGGCGATACCGTGGACGCGATGCGAGTCGTCGAGATCGCGAACCCACCCGGTGCCGAGTTGCGCACCGCTGCGTCGGCGCTCGCGGACGACATCGAACGCAGCTCCGGCGTCCCGGCGCTCAGCGACCACCTTCGCCTCGACCTCAACGCGTCCGACGAGCGTGACGCCGGCCCGCTCGTCGCGGCGTGTCGCGACGCCGGCACGCTGATCGGCTTCGCCCAGATCTCGGCCGCCAACGACAACGCCGTCCTCGAGGTCGTGGTCGAGCCATCGATCGCCGACGCGGTCGCCGTCCGCGACGACCTCGCCGAGACCTCGGTCGACGCGCACCGCCGCACGGGCGGCGCCCCCGTGGTCTGGTGGCTCGACGATCCGACGGCGCACGACCACGCAGTCGCCCACCGGCTGGATCTCGTTCCCGTGCGGGAGCTGTTCGAGATGCGACGTCCCCTCCCCCATCCCGACCGCGCCACCATCGCGACGCGCGACTTCGTACCGGGTGCCGACGACGAGGCGTGGCTGAGCGTGAACAACCGAGCCTTCGCCGAGCACGGCGAGCAGGGTGGATGGACGCTCGACACGCTTCGGCTGCGCCAGTCCGAGCCCTGGTTCGACCCGGCCGGCTTCCGCGTGTACGAGGCCGACGGCGAACTGCTCGGGTTCTGCTGGACGAAGCTGCACGCCGACGTCGACCCGGTCGTCGGCGAGATCTACGTGATCGCGGTCGACCCGAGCGCGCACGGCCAGGGCCTCGGCAGGCAGCTCACCCTCGCCGGGCTCGACTCGATCGCCGATCGCGGCGTGACCGTCGCCAACCTGTACGTCGACGCCGGCAACACGGCCGCCGTCTCCCTCTACGAGCGGTTGGGCTTCGACGTCCACCGCCGACGACTCGCCTTCGGAGCATCGACATGACCGTCACGAACACCGGCTCGAACACCGGCACGAACACCGGCACGACCGACGAGCTCCCACGCTGGAGCATCGCCGACATCCACGAGTCGCTCGAGGCGCGTTCGTTCACCGGCGCGTTCGAGCAGCTCGGTGCCGACATCACGCGTCTCGTCGCCCTGTTCGACGAACACGACGTCCGTCGAACGCCGCCCCGGGCGGTCACCGCCGACGACGGCCGGGTCGCCGACGAGGTGCTGCGGGCCTACAACGCCACCACCGCCGTCGCCCAGGAGCTCGGCGCGTCGATCCGCAGCGTCACCGCGACCGACACCCGCGACGACCACGCCCAGGCGCTGCTCGGTCGCATCAGCGCGACGACGACACCGCTCACGACCCTGCTCGCCCGACTGGCCGAGTGGGTCGACTCGCTCGGTGTCGACGATCTCGCTGCGGTGAGCGACGAGGCCGCCGCCCACCTCGGGCCGCTCACTCGTCTGCAGGCACGCACCGAGCACCAGATGTCCGAGACCGACGAGGCGCTGTACGCCGACCTCGCCGTGACGGGGTCGTCGGCGTGGAACAACCTCGTCTCGACCGTCACGTCGCAGCTCGCCTGGGACGTCGAGATGCCCGACGGACCGCCGATGCGGCTCCCGATGCCGGCGGTGCGCGGCCTCGCCGGCGACGCCGATCCTGCCGTTCGCCGTGCGGCCTACGACGCCGAGATGGCCGCCTGGCCGACGGTCGCGGTGCCGGTCGCCCACGCGCTCAACGCCATCAAGGGTGAGGCGATCACGGTCAACGCTCGCCGTCACTGGTCCTCGCCACTCGATGCCTCGCTGTTCGCCAACAGCGTCAGCCGCGCCACCTACGACGCCATGACCGCCGCGGTCCACCGCGCGTTCCCCGACCTGCGCCGCTGGATGCGCGCGAAGGCACAGCTCCACGGCCACGAGGGCGGGCTGCCGTGGTGGGATCTCGTCGCCCCGCTGCCCGGCATCGACACCTCCTTGAGCTGGGACGCCGGCATCGACTGGGTGCGCGATGCGTTCGGGACGTACAGCGCCGAACTCGGTGGACTCGTCGATCGGGCGCTCACCGAGCGCTGGATCGACGCCCCGCCCGCCGACGGCAAGTCGGGTGGCGCGTTCTGCATGCATCTCACCGGAGATCGTTCACTCGTCCTGCTCAACTGGTCGGGTTCGCTCTCGTCGGCCCAGACCACCGCCCACGAGCTCGGCCACGCCTACCACAACGTCACCTTGGCCACTCGCACCCCGCTCCAACGCCGG
>JAUHYJ010000631.1 GCA_030425785.1 Acidimicrobiia bacterium
CTGCTCGGCGGCAGCACCGTCGAGCACGACGCCGCCCGCGAAGGCGTCGAGGTAGCGCCCCGGCTCGGCGTCGATCCCCACCAGGAAGTGCCCGGGCATGCCGACACCGTGCAACCCGACGCCGCAACGGCGTGCGACGGCGATGAGCACGGACGAGAGCGTGATCGGCATCCCGACACGACGTTCCAGCACGGCGTCGAGGAACGAGTTGTCGACGCCGTGGTAGTCGTCGACGTCACCGGCGAACCCGGCGACGCCGAAGAGGTGCTCGGCGACGCCTTCGGGCGAGCGGTCGACGACACCGTGGGCGAGCGCGTCGAGCCGATCGATCGCCTCCTGCGCCTGCGGCGCGTCGGTGCGGAGCAGCGCGGACACGAGCAGCAGCCCGCGCTCGACCTCGGGATCGGTCTCGCCGTAGAACTCGACGAGGGCGGCGAGGGGGTTCACCGGTCGCTCCGGTGCTCGTAGACGCGCTCGATCTGGCGGGGTTGGTACAAGGCCACCAGTTCGCTCGGGAGCTGCTGGAGCCACGACCAGCGGCCCGGTGTGTCGATCACCGCGACGGTCGCCGTCTTCATCGCCACCGCGGCGCCGGTGAGCTCGGCGACGAGCGCGCTCCAGGTCGGTTCGTGTCCGACGATCAGCAGGTGCTCGACACCCTCGTCCACCCCGCCGACGAGCTCGACGACGGCGTCGACGCCGGTGTCGTAGAGGTCGTCGGTCGCCTCGATCGGACAGGTCCAGCCACCGGCCTCGGCCGCGAGCTCGGCGGTCGTCGCCGCACGCGTGGCCGTCGACGTCATCACCAGCCCCGGCTGCAAGCCGACGTCGGTGAGCATCCGACCCATCACGCGCGCCGACCGCACGCCGCGCTCGGTCAATGGCCGCGCATGATCGACCGTTCGGGTCGACCAGTCCGACTTGCCGTGGCGCATCACGAGCAGCACGGCCGGAACCTAGTGCGTCGTCGCGAGTGCACCGCCCGCTCGCATGGTCGTCACCCGGTGATGCGACCGCCGACGACCGTCGCCCTGACCTCGAGGTCGCGGATGGCCATCGGGTCGACGTCGTTCGGGTCGTCGCTCAGCGCGACGAAGTCGGCGGCCTTGCCCGCCTCGATCGTGCCGAGCTCGTGATCGAGCCGGAGCTGGTGGGCCGCGTCGACCGTGACGGCGCGCAGTGCCCGGTCGACGCCGATGCGTTCGTCGGGCCCCAGCACCTCGCCGGTCGACATCACCCGGTTGACCGCGCACCACGCGGTGTGGAGCGAACCGAGCGGGGTGACGCACGCATCGGAGTGGATGCTGTAGCGCACACCCTCCCGGTCCGCGGTCGCGCAGGCGTCCATGCGGGCGGCGCGGTCGGGGCCGACGGTGACGGTGCGGTGCTGTTCACCCCAGTACCAGATGTGGTTCGAGAAGATGTTGGCGCACATCCCGAGCGCGGCCATCCGTCGATATTGCGCCGCGGTCGTGAGCTGGGTGTGCTGGGCGGTGTGGCGGTGATCGAGCCACGAGTGCCCGGCGATCGCCGCCTCGGCGGTGTCGAGCAGCAGATCGACGGCTTCGTCGCCGTTCACGTGCGTGTGCACGGTGACGTGCGCGCGGTGGAACGCGTCGAACCAGTCGCGGAACTGCTCGGGCGAGAGCAGCCAGATGCCGTTGGGGCGCGCCGTGCCGTCGGGGTGCGGGAGGTAGCCGGGTGGGTTGAGGCGGGCCGTGAATCCCTGGATCGACCCGTCGAGCACCATCTTGACGGCGCCGAACCTGACCATGTCGGTCGACATGGTCGCCAGCTCGCGCACCCAGGTTGCAGCGGCGTCGGCCGAGCCGCCGAACCCCCGCGCCGGATTGAACAACGGCACGAGGCGGGCCGGGAACCCCTCCACCGACGCCGCGTCGGTCCACATCGCGGCATCATCGGCGGTGTTGATGCGGGCACCGCCGAGCTCGGTCACGGTCGTCACACCGGCGAGACGCGCCATGTCGGCGAAGCGCCGGAGTCCGGCCGGATCGCCGAGCGCCACCCAGAGGTCGCGCATCTCGCGCCGCGCGAGTGCCATCGCCGGTGGTTCCTGGAGCTCGCCGATCGGTCGGCCGTCGGCATCCTTGGGGACGCCCTCGACGTCGGTGCCATCGGCGAACCCTTCGCGCTCCATCAGCGCCGTGTTCACCGTGACCAGATGGAGGCTCGCGTGGAGCACGCAGATCGGACGCGTGGTCGACACGGCATCGAGGTGGCGTGCGGCGAGGCGCTCACCCGGGAAGTAGATCGGGTCGTACCCCCACACGACGAGCGACTCGTGCGGATCGTCGAGCTGGTCGTCGAGCCGTCGGAGCAGCTCGAGCAGTTCGTCGAAGCTGCGACAGCCGCGCCGCTCGACCCCGTCGGGGCCGAGCCGCGGGAAGTAGCCCGCGTACTCCCACCGCCAGATCGCGCCTTCGAGGGAGTGCGCGTGCGCCTCGACGAACCCGGGGAGCAGGACCGAGTCGCCGAACGTGTCATCGACCGGCACCGCGCCCCACGCACCGGTCAGATCGTCGACCGAGCCGACCGCGAGGATGCGCCCGTCGCGAACCGCGACCGCCTCGGCGGCCGGC
>JAUHYJ010000632.1 GCA_030425785.1 Acidimicrobiia bacterium
ACGATGTCGCCGACGCGTGGGGCCCACGACGAGTTCGCGACGTTCGTCCCGCCCGACGGCGACGCCCACCTCAAGATCCAGCGCGTCGCCGATGGCCCCGGCGGCACCCATCTCGACGTGCACACCGACCGGTCGCGTCGCCTCGCCGATCGAGCGATCGACCTCGGCGCCACCGAGCTCGATGCGTTCGGCGACGTCGTCGTGCTCCGGTCGCCCGGCGGGTTCGTGTTCTGCACCGTGCCGGTTCGGGTCGCCGGCGATGTGTCGCCACCGACGGGCGAGCCCGGTCATCGCACGGTGATCCGCGAGGTCGTCCTCGACGCGCCGTCCGGTCGCTTCGATGCCGAGTACGCGTTCTGGTCGGCGCTCACGGGCTGGACGCCGCGCCCGGTCACCGACCCGGTGTACGCGTCGTTCGATCGCGGCGCCGGGCTGCCGCTGCGGCTCGTCGTGCAGCGTCGCGGCGACGACGGCGGTGTGGTCGCGGGCCACCTCGACGTGCGCTGCGACGACCTGGCCACGACCGTCGCGGATCACGTGGCGCTCGGGGCGCGGCCGATCGCCGAGCACGACGGGTGGACGGTGCTCGCCGACCCGTCGGGGCACCCCTACTGCGTCATCGACGTGCGCGTCGACGACGACTGATCGTCGGGGCTAGATGTCGAACTGGACGCCCTGGGCGAGGGGCAGCTCGGTCGAGTAGTTGACCGTGTTCGTCTGGCGGCGCATGTAGCCCTTCCAGGCGTCGCTCCCCGATTCGCGGCCGCCACCGGTCTCCTTCTCGCCACCGAACGCGCCGCCGATCTCGGCCCCGGACGGCCCGATGTTGACGTTGGCGATGCCGCAGTCGCTGCCGGCGGCGCTGATGAACCGCTCGGATTCACGCAGGTCGGTCGTGAAGATCGACGACGCCAGCCCCTGGGGCACGCCGTTGTGGATCGCGATCGCCTCGTCGAGGTCGTCGTAGGCCATCGAGTACAGGATCGGCGCGAAGGTCTCGGTGCGGACGATGTCGCTCTGGCCGGGCATGGCCACGATCGCAGGCCGCGCGTAGAACGCGTCGGGTGCATCGTCGGCCAAGGCGCGGTCGCCGCCCGCGACGAGCTTGCCGCCCTCGACGGTCGCCGTCGCGATCGCCGCCTGCATGCGGTCGAACGAGCGCTGGTCGATCAGCGGCCCGACGAGCACGCCGTCCTCGAGGGGGTTGCCGATGCGCAGTGTCTCGTAGGCGCGGCCGATCCGCTCGACGAGCTCGTCGTGGACGGAGCGGTGGACGATCAGCCGCCGCAGCGTGGTGCACCGCTGCCCGGCCGTGCCGGCGGCCGAGAACACGATGCCCCGCAGCGCGAGGTCGAGGTCGGCCGACGGGGCGACGATCGCCGCGTTGTTGCCGCCGAGCTCGAGGATCGCCCGGCCGAAGCGGGCCGCGACGACGGGGGCGACCTTGGCGCCCATCGCGGTCGAGCCGGTCGCGGACACGATCGGCACGTCGGGGTGGGCCACGAGCGCGGCACCGACGTCGGCACCGCCGAGGACCACCTGGATGATGTCGGCGGGCGCACCGGTCTGCTCGGCGGCGCGACGCAGCAGGGCCGCGCACGCGAGCGCGGTGAGCGGCGTCTGCTCGCTCGGTTTCCAGATCACCGGGTCGCCGCAGACGACGGCGAGGGTCGTGTTCCACGACCAGACGGCGACCGGGAAGTTGAAGGCGCTGATGACACCGACCGGGCCCATCGGGTGCCACGACTCCATCAGCCGGTGACCGGGCCGCTCGGATGCGATGGTGAGCCCGTGCAGCTGCCGCGAGAGGCCGACGGCGAAGTCGCAGATGTCGATCATCTCCTGGACCTCGCCGAGGCCCTCCGATCGGATCTTGCCGGCCTCGATCGAGACCAGTTCGCCGAGGTCGTCCTTGTGCGCTCGCAGCAGTTCGCCGAGCACCCGGATCGTCTCGCCGCGAACGGGCGCCGGCGTCGTGCGCCAGGTCGTGAAGACCTCGTGAGCTCGAGCGACGGCGGCATCGACGTCGCCCGCGCTGCCGGCCGCGCCGAGGGAGCCGCCCGTGATCGGCGTGCGAGCGGTGATGTCACCGTCGCCGGTGGTGGCGCCGCAGGCCGCCAACAGCTCGGCGGCGCGGGTGCGGATGGTGTCGTGGTTCGGGATCGTGCTCATCTCGGTTCCTCAAGCTTCTCGTTCTGGTCGGAGTTCTGGCGTCAGCGGTCGTTCTGGTCGGGAAGTTCGACGGTATTCGGTCCAGTTCTCCGACCACAACGGGGCCTGGTGGTCACCTTTCCGACCAGAACGGGGTGGGTGGGCTCAGGTGCGGGCGGCGATGGCCGCACAGGCGTCGACGACGACGCGCACCGCATGATCGCATTGCGACGCGTTGACGACGAGCGGGGGCGCGAGGCGCACGCTGCGGCGGCCGCACGTGAGCACGAGCAGGCCGCGGTGGAAGCACTCCTGTTCGACGGCGACCGCGGTGTCGTGGTCGGGGAGGTCGAACCCGATCATCAGACCGCGACCCCGCACTTCGCCCATCAGCGGCGACGAGTCGGCCTCGGCGCGCAGGGCTGTCAGCAACTGATCGCCGCG
>JAUHYJ010000033.1 GCA_030425785.1 Acidimicrobiia bacterium
CGCTTGGACCATGGTGGTGCTCTCGTTCCTCGACTACGGCTATCAGCGCTTCCAGCACCGGCGCGACATGCGCATGACGAAGCAGGAGGTCAAGGACGAGTACCGCAACGCCGAGGGCGACGGCATGGTGAAGGGCCGGATCCGGGCCCTGCAGCGGTCGATGGCGCGCAACCGGATGCTCGCCGACATCGGGAACGCCGACGTGATCGTCACGAACCCGACCCACATCGCCGTGGCACTGAAGTACGACCCGGCGGTCGGTCGCGCCCCGGTCGTCGTCGCGACCGGGGCCAACTCGCTCGCCGATCGGATTCGTCAGCGTGGGAGCGAGGCCGACGTGCCGATCGTCGAGGCGAAACCGCTCGCTCGCGCCCTGTGGCGTGCCTGCGACCCGGGCGACGAGATCCCGGCGACGACGTACGAGGCCGTGGCACAGGTGCTCGCATTCGTCCGTCGACTCGATCGGCGGCTCACGTCCGGTCGGCGACTCGAGCTGCCCTCGCACGTCGACCTCCGGGCCGACGAGCTCGACGGGGTGCCCCGCAAACGCCGCCGCGGCTGACCCGCTCCCTCCGAACGCGTGAGGTTGCTGCGCAGAGCTCTGCGCAGCAACCTCACGCGTTCGCTGGGACGGGGTGTCAGTCGGCGTTCGGCTTCGGGCGGCGGGGGATCGACCCGGCCGACACGGCGCGGCCGGTGTTGGCGACCGGGCCGGCGGCGCCCGCCTGCGCCTCGCGGTTCGCTTCGGAGATCGCGAGGTAGACCTCCTGGCGGTGGACGTCGACGCTGCGCGGCGCCTCGACACCGATGCGGACGTGGTCGCGTCCCGCCTCCATGACGGTGATGACGATGTCGTCGCCGATCATGATGCTCTCGCCGGCGCGCCGGCTGAGGATCAGCACGGGGTGGCCTCCGTCGCAGGCCCGGCCTCGGCGAGTGGTGCGTGCACCGGCCAGCTCGAGTCCTGCAGGATCACCTGGCGCCCGACGCGGCGGTTCGTGTCGATGACGACCGGGGCGAGCAGGTTGGAGGTGAGGCGCACGCCGTCATTCTCACGCCGGACGGTGACGATCGCAAGAACGCACAGATCGTCGGCATCGGCGTCGTCGACCTCGGCGGGGTCGACGTCGATGTCGTAGTCGGGGTACGCCGACCACGGCACGATCGTGAGGAACGCGAGTTCGGGATCGTCGACGTCGTGCAGCCAGAACAGGGTGTGATGGTCGCCGAGCTCGACCGAACCCGGCATCTGGCCGGCGCCGAGCAGGATCATCCGGCGCTCGCCGGGGAAGCCCGGCAGCCCGTCGGGAAAGGACACCACTTCGTCGTCTGCTGCTTCGATCGTGCCGAACCGGCTGGTCTCGACCTGCATGTTCACGGCCTCCTCTCGCCGGTGAGTATCGCGTCCGGCCGCCTCCACGACAAACGTGGCGGGTAGCGGACGATCCAGATGGTCCGGCGACGGGCGCGGTGCGCACTGAGCGTTCGCGGCCGTTCCGTGCCCACCACGAACCACTCATGGATCTCCAGAACTCACGCCTCGCACAGGCCGGTTTCCCGGCGGTCATCGTCCTCGTCGTGACGGTGATGATCCTGCCGTTGCCGTCGAGCCTGCTCGATCTGCTGCTGGTCGCGAACATCTCGACCGCCGTGCTGATCCTGCTGGTCTCGATCAACGTGCGCCGGGCCCTCGACTTCTCGTCGTTCCCGTCGCTGCTGCTCGTCGTGACGTTGTTCCGCATCGGCCTGAACGTGTCGACGTCTCGTGCCGTGCTGTCGCGCGGTGACGCGGGCGGTGTCATCGAGACCTTCGGCTCGTTCGTCGTCGGCGGCAACATCGTCGTCGGCATCGTGATCTTCGTGATCATCACGCTCGTCCAGTTCGTCGTGATCTCGAACGGCTCGGGTCGCGTCGCCGAGGTCTCGGCCCGCTTCACGCTCGACGCCATGCCCGGCAAGCAGATGGCGATCGACGCCGACCTCAACGCCGGGATGCTGACCGACGAGGAGGCCAAGCAGCGGCGCAAGGAGGTCGCCGACGAGGCCGACTTCTACGGTGCGATGGACGGCGCGTCCAAGTTCGTGAAGGGCGACGCGATCGCCGGTCTGGTGATCACGCTCGTCAACCTGGTCGGCGGCCTCATCGTCGGCGTCATGCAGATGGGCATGGACATCGGCGACGCCGTCGCCACGTACAGCATGCTCACCGTCGGCGACGGCCTCGTCGCCCAGATCCCGGCGCTGCTGGTGTCGATCTCGTCCGGTCTGATCGTCACCCGCTCGAACGGGGAGACCGACCTCGGCAACGACGTGCTGGGCCAGTTCTCGCGCCAGGGCGACGCGATCCGCTCGGGCGGCGTCGTGGTGACCCTGCTCATGTTCGTCCCCGGGATGCCCAAGGTGCCGTTCCTGATCTGCGGCAGCGCGCTGATCCTGATCGGGCACCGACTGATGCAGCGCCCCGAGCCGGCCCCGGCGTTCGACGAGGACGCCGATGGCGGTGAGGCGGTGGCCGAGTCGCCGCAGCAGTTGGCGATCGACGCGCGCGTCGAGCCGCTCGAGCTCGACATCTCGGTCGATCTCATCGCGCTGGTCGACAGCTCGCGCGGCGGCGACCTGCTCGATCGGGTCGGTGCGCTGCGGCGCAAGATCGCGGCCGAGTTGGGCTTCGTGATGCCGGCGATCCGGACGCGTGACAACGTCGACCTGCCGTCGAACACGTACATCCTGCGGATCCACGGCGTCGAGCTCGGCCGCGGCGAGGCGCCCGCCGAACGCGTCCTCGTGATCGGTGACGACCTCGACCGCTTCCCGGGCACCGACGTCGTCGAGCCGGTCTTCGGTCTGGCGGCCAAGTGGGTGCCGACCGAGTTCGGGCCCGAGGCGGAGATCGCCGGCTACACCGTGGTCGATCGGTCGGCCCTGATCGTGACCCACCTGGCCGAGCTGGTCCGTCGCAGCGCCGGTCGGCTCCTGTCGCGCACCGACGTCAAGGAGCTCGTCGACGGCGTCGGCGCCACCGACCCCGCGGTCGTCGAGGACCTCAGCTCGCAGTCGGTCGGGCTCGGTGAGATCCAGCGGGTGCTCGCCACCCTGCTCGACGACGGGATCGGCATCCGCGACCTGGTCCGGATCCTCGAGGCGATCGGCGAGCGTGCCCGCACGTCGCGTTCGACCGACGCGCTCGTCGAGGCGGCACGGGCGTCGCTCGGCCCGGCGATCACCGCCGGGTTGGCGGTCGACGGTGTGCTCCGCCTCGTCACGCTCGACCCACGGCTCGAGACCGGGATGGCCGAGCGGCACGAGATGACCGACGCCGGTGGCGTGCTCCAGCTGGGCCCGCTGCTCCACGAGCACCTGGTCGGCGAGTTGCAGCGCATCGTCGGCGTGGCGGGTGCGCTCGGTGTGCCGGCGGTGGTCGTGTGTGCGGCGCCGCTCCGCCCGGCACTGTCGCGCCTCGTCAACCAGACCGTCCCGAACGTGACGGTCGTGTCCTATCAGGAGATCGGTGACCACCTCGGGGTGGAAGTCATCGACGCCGTCCACGCGCCGGCCCCGCCGGCGCCGAACATGGAGAACGGCCATGAGCCTCTTGCACGAGTCTGAGATCGAGATCGACGAACCGCACCGGTTCAGGGCGCCGACGATCGACGCCGCACTCGCCGACGCACGAGCGGCGCTCGGTGACGACGTCCGGATCGTCGAGGCGAACCGGATCCGCCGCGGCGGCGTCGGTGGGTTCTTCGCCACCGATCTCGGCGTCGAACTGATCGTCGCGATCGGACCCGAGTCGGCCGACGGCGACTCGGCGAACCTCGGGGGCGACGAGATCACGGTCGGCGTGGTCGATGCGGCACCGGAGTATCTCGATGCGGTGCTGCCCGCACGCCATCTGCCGCGGGCTTCGGCCACGACGTCACCGACGTCACCGACGGCGCCGGTGGCCGCGTCGGCCGCGTCGAGCGGCAAGCCGCACTTCTACGACCGGGTCGTGGAGGAGTCCGCGCCGGAACCGGTGCCGGCGGCTGCCACCTCCCCGGGCATCCAGCGCCTGCTCGACACCGCGACCAGCGCCGAGCGCCGCCCGGCGACGGTGTCGCGAGCGACGTTCGCCGACCATCTGGCCCGACACCTCGACGATGGTGGCGGTGCGAACCCGACCGTCGTCGTCGCCCGCGGCAGCTCGGCCCCGTCGGTCGACGTGGCCGATGTCCGGGTGCCGAATCCGACGGTGGACGCCGACATGCCGATCGATCAGCGGGCGGAGGCGGTCACGGCGTCGACCGCGGTCGGCGAGCCGTCCGTCGCCCACTCCGGCGCCTCGGCGGACGCCGCGACCGAGATCGCCAGGGCCACAGCCGCGACCCCGTCGTCCGACGCGGCCATGTCCGACTCGGCCGGCGCCGCGCCGGGATCGACCGGCGACCCGTCGGCCCTGGCGAACGACGCCACCCCGGACGCCCCTGCCGAGGCGGCGAGCGCCGAGGTCGACACCGGACCCGCTCGGGGCACGCCGAACGCGTCGCGCCGTTCCGCGTCGTCGAGCAAGACCGCTCGCGATCCGCTCCGCCGACCGATCGACCTCGCGGCCGGCGCGGTCGGCCGTCTCGTCGAGCAGCTCTCGGACGTGAGCCCGGTGGAGGGCAGCCGGATGCGCGACCTCAGCCGACTGGTCGTGCGAGTGACCACCCCCGACGGTGCGACGATCGAGATCGCCGCCGAGTTGCACGGGGACGGCCATGTCTGAGGTCTCGGCGAACACGCCAGAGTTCCGCGTCGTGGTGCGCCGCACCGGTCGCGGTCCGCTGGCGCCGTACCGCTTCGCCGTGGCGATCTCGTTCGCGCTGCTGATCGCGGGCCGTGACCTGCTGGCGGCGGCAGAGCACGGCGTCGGTGTCGACGATGCGCTCCTGCGTGCCGGCGTGGCGGGGCTCTTCGCCTGGGTGGTCCTCGGCGTCGTCAACTCGATCCTGCGTCAGGCGACCCCGGTTCGATCGCCGGCTGTGGCCGATCCGGCGGGCGACGCCGACGCGCCGGCCGAGCGCACCGCCGCCTGATCCCGCCGCTGCCGTGTTCTGCCCGCGGCGGCCGCATGGTGACCGTGATCGCTGCCCGGCCGCTCGAGCCAGCAGCCGACGACCGGCGCCAATTCATGATCCCGGATCAGCCGACGTGTTCGGGGAGCAGCCCTGATGGTGCGGAGCCGGCTGGTTCCCGGTCGCGCCAGATGACCATCGGGACACCTCCGTCGCCGTGGTCCAGCCGCCATTCGACTCGACGGGGTGGACCGCAGCGTCGGCGTTCGACACCACGGCGAGCTGTCGTCGCCGAGGTGCGGACCGAGCGCTGCGTCGAGGACCGTCAGAGACCGAACTGGGTTCGCATGCCGGCGACGAACTGCTCGTCGTGTTCGGGCGAGTAGCGGTGTGCCAAGAGCTGCGCCGCTCCGTCGCCGGAGATGTAGCGGATCCGATCGGTGCCGTCGGTCGCTGCGTGGAAGATGACCTCGGCGACCTCGTGTGGCTCCTGGTTGTCGTCGGAGGCCTCTTCCTGCAACGCAGCGGCTGCCATGTCGACGAGCGGTTGATAGTCGGGGAACTCGGGGTCGTGGGTGAACACGAACGACCGGCCCCCGAAGTCGGTGTTGACGCCACCGGGCTCGACCAGCTTCACCCGGATGCCGAGTGCGGCGAGCTCGAAGTGGAGCGCCTCGGACAGTCCCTCGACGGCCCACTTCGAGCCGTGGTAGAGGCTGCCGAGTGGGAAGGTCATGCGCCCGCCGACCGAGGAGATGTTGATGATGACGCCGTCGCGCTGTGCTCGCATCGACGGCAACACGGCCTTGATGGTCTCGACGAGGCCGAACACGTTGACGTCGAACTGGCGGCGCAGCACCGACATCGGCGTGGCCTCGAGGGGGCCGTAGGCGCCATAGCCGGCGTTGTTGAGCAACACGTCGATCGCGCCGAAGTGATCGATGGCGTCGGCGACCGAGGCGGTGATCGACTCGCTGTCGAGCAGGTCGAGCGCCGTCACGAGGACGTTGTCCCGGCCGGCGAGTTCGGCGCCGTCGTCGGTGTTGCGCATGGTCGCAACGACGTTCCAGCCGCGATCGGCGAACAGGACGGCCGACGCCTTCCCGATGCCCGAGCTGGCACCCGTGATGAGGATCGTCCGGGTCATCGGGCACCGCCGCGGGCGTTGTCGTCGCTCGTCGCGGTGCGCGGCGTCGCGGTGGCGAGGTCGGCGAGCAGCGCCTCGGCGACCTGCTTGCCGAGTTGGTCGCAGGCCTTCGGGCTGTCGCCGGAATACAGCCTGCGGTCGACGTGCGTCGTACCGTCCGCCTTGTCGTTGACGATCCGGATGCCGTGCGCTTCGAGTCGTTCGCACTGCAGCCACGGCAGGTGGCCGGGCAGGTAGCCGAGTGACGGAGAACGCTGGTCGAGGCTGTCGGGGAACGCGGCCATGTCGTAGCCGGCGTAGGGGTGCGGGCCCTCGTGGTCGATCGTGGCAGCCAGCATCGCTGCGGGGCCGTGGCAGACCGCGACGAGATAGCGGTCGGACGCCTCGACCCATCGAATCAGTGCGCCGACGTTCGGGTCCTCGGGCAGTCCGACCATCGCACCGTGGCCGCCGGGGAGGAACAGCGCCACGTACGGCGAGTCGTCGTCGAGTGCACCCTGGTCGATCAGATCCCGCAACGACAACGGTCGGTCGAACGCGGCTCGGTGATCCGACAGAAACCGGAGCACCGCCTCGTCCTTGCTCGGCACCGACCATTCCTCGATGACTGCCGGCGCGCCCGTCGGTGTCACGACGTCGAAGTCGAAACCGGCTGCGCCGAGATGCATCAGTGGGACGGCCGTCTCCTGGGCGTTCTGCCCGGTCGAGAACAGGGCACCGTTGGTCATCTCGAAGTAGCGGTCTTCCGTGCACAGCACGAGGATCTTCTGGTCGCCGTCATCTGCCCGACCGGCGAAGTCGACCGGCTCGAAGCCACTCTTCTTCGCCACGCCGAGCAGGCGTCCGAGCGGCGACGGGATGTAGCCCCGACCGGTCTCGTCCGGGGTGGGCGCCATGCCGACGAGTCGCTTCATCGGATTCATGTGGGAGTACTCCTGACTCGAGCGGTGGCCGGCGAGGGAGCCGATCCGACTCCGATCGAGTATGCGCGCCGTGACACGTGCACCGACTTGCCGAACCCGCCAATCGGCTTGCCCGACACGTCAATCTCCGTGGCGAATGGTCGCGCCCGGTCGCGCCCGGTCACGAGAGACGCCTCAGGAGCGCGCGTCGGCGGCACGAACCTCGGACCGCCACGATTCGGGGGTCGTGCCGGTCCAGCGGTGGAAGGCGCGGAACAGCGAGTTCGGGTCGGCGAACCCGAGCAGGAAGCCGATCTCGGTGGCGTTCAGCTCCGTCGATGCGAAGTAGTGGCGGGCCAGCCGTTCACGCGTCCCGTTGAGCACATCGAGCCAGCTCGTGCCCTCAGCTGCCAGGCGCCGCTGGAGCGTCCGGGCACCGATGCCGAGCTCGCTCGCCACGTCACTCATCGCGGAACGCCCACTCGGCAGGAGCACGAACAGCGCTTCCTCCACCTCCGCCCGGGTCGACCGGAACTCGCCGGCCTCGACCGCCCGACGCCGGAGACCGGGCTGGAAGGTCTCCCACATCTCGTCGTTGCGGGTGAGGAACGGACGCCGGGCATCGAACGCGCTGAACGCGACCTCGTAGGCCTCACCGCCAACCACGTCGCATCCGAAGAACTCGGCACAGTTCCCGAGCTCGTCCACGGGGCCGACGACCGTGACGCGTCGCGGCACGATCTCGTGCCGCGTGGCGCGTCTCGCCAACGCCACCATGAACGCGAGCTGCGACAAGCCGAGCCCCCTCGCCACGTCCGGGCGATGCTTGCACCGGTATCGAGCGACCGTCTCGGCAGCGGTGACCTCGACGTCGAGCAGGAACGGGCCCACGAGTTGCATGTGCTCGCCGAGTCGGGTCAGCGCGGTCGTGAGGTCGGGCGAGCAGATCGCTGCGAAGTAGGCGGCGTCGAACAACTCGGCCGATACCACTCCGCCGGCACGAACCGCGACCTCGGGGCCGCCTGCCTCGGCCTCGGTTGCATCGAAGAGGTCGTAGAAGTCGTCGACGGAGATCCATGAGCCGGCGCCGTCGAACAGGTTCGATGGCTGTCCCGCCCGCCGGAGCACCGCTCGGACATCGACGTCGAGGTCGCGCAGCACGACACGCCACGGCTGGCCGACGTACACCGGCTTGTCGTGATCTCGCCGCATGAGCACCCCCAAGATGCGCGGTTCTGGGCGAACCGTTCCAGCGTAGGCACGAGCCGGGTCACGCTGCGACGCTGCGCCGCGCGCGCTGCCTCCGATGACGGTCGCGACTGGGCAGCGAGGATGCACGCCCAGCGACGAAGCGAACCTCGTCGGGGGAACGGCACGTGCGAGCGGGCCCCGTCGCGTCCGGTCGAACGACACCCGCCGGCGCGTCGTGCCGAGCGGTTGGCGTCGGTGTGCACCACACGGCACGTCCGGAGCGGGTCCGCGGGCCGTCACCATGGCACCGGCAGCGCCACGCGGGCGGGCACGTGGCCGAGATGACGGGTTGACGCGACGGGACGAGGTGACGAGTGATCCCGTCGACGGGCTCAGCGGAGGTAGTCGACGAGCGACGGTGGGATCACCTTGCTCGCCGCCTGCAACGCCGCGGTGTACGCGTTCTCGCCCGTCTTCACGTTGATGAGGGCTTCCGCGAGGTCGGCGTCCTCGATCTGCGAGAGCGTCTCGCGCATGGTCACCTCGTCGGCCGACAACCGAGCGGAGATGTCCGCGAGCCGTGAGCTGCGGGCGCCGACCTGCGCCGCCGCCGACGCCATCGTCGCACGGGCGGCATCGGCGTGCTCGTGCTCGATCGCCAGCGCCGCCATGTCGCCGTTGCGGATGGCCGTGGAGAGCCGGTCGAGGATGGCGAAGACGTCGCCTTCGGGCGAACTCGGGTCGCCGAACACCGCCGGGCCGGTCAGGCTGACCTCGAGGGTCGTCCCCGGACCGATCTCGCGGACGACCGCGGCGTCGTTGCCGACGTAGGCACCGGTCGACGAGTACGCATCGCCGGCCGCGGTGCCGTTGAACACGGGGCGGTCGAGGTACTCGGTGTTCGCGAGTGCCAGCAGCTGGTCGCGCAGGTGGCCCACCTCGTCGGCGAGCGCGTCACGGGTCGAGCCGACGGCGGCGCCGTCGTTGCCGGCGCGCACGGCGATCTCCTTGACCCGGCTCATCAGATCGAGGCCGCTGACGAGCGCGGTGTCGGCCGTGGCGAGCCAGCTGTCGCTGTCGTTCGCGACGCGCTGGTACTGCTCGGTGCGGCGGAGGTGGCTCCGGATCTTCATGGCCGAGGTCGCGCCGGTCGGGTCGTCGGACACCTTCCGGATCACGCGACCGCTGGCGAGTTCGGTCTGGTTCTGCTGCAGCCGCTCGAGCGACCGGTTGAGGTCGCTGAGGGTCGAGTTCATCACCATCGAGTTGGTCACGCGCACGGCATCGCTCCCTTCACCATCGCTCCTGTCATCATCAGCGAAGCGCTCATCGTCCGACCACGCCGGTGCGTTCGATCAGGAAGCCGAGCAGCTCATCGATCGTGGTCAGGACCCGCGCCGACGCCTCGTAGGCGCGCTGCGAGGCGAGCAGGTTGGCCATCTCCTCATCGAGGCTGACGCCCGCGACGGACTCGGTGGCCATCTCGGCGGCCTGGGTGACATCGCTCTGGATGCGTTCGCGGCGATCCGCCGCCCGCACCTCGACGCCGAGCTGGCCGACCATCGTGCGGTACTTGTCGCCGGCGCCTCCCGACTGGTTCACGAGGCCGGCGAGCGCGCGGGCCTGCTCGGCGTCGAACGGACCGGGTGCGGTCGGGCCCGGCAGGACCGGCGCACCGGCGGCGATGTGGGCGGGCTGGCCGTCGACGTCGGCCGACAGCGCGATCGACGACGCGGTCACACCGGTCGGTTCGAAGAAGTTCCAGCCCGTGGCACCGTTCTGGTCGTAGCCGGCCGAGTGCAGCGCATTGACGTCGGCGACGAGCGTCGCCGCGACGTCGTCGAGCGCGGCGCGGTAGCGGGGGACGACGTCGTTGATCGTCTGGTTCAGCGATGCGGCGCGGCTCGCCGGCGCGGCGACCGCGTTGCCGTCCGAGGCCCAACGGAGCTCGCCGCCGGCGCCGTCGACGCGTTGCACGATCGTGCCGCTGACCAGGCTCCGGCCGCCGATCGAGACGTCGATCTGCCCGCCGATGCCGGGGCGACCGACGGCGCCGGTCAGCTCGGCCAGCTCGCGCAGGACGCGATCGCGCTGGTCGGCGAGATCGTGGGTGGCCTCGCTGTCGCCGGAGATCGCCGCGTTCAGCTGGGCGATCCGGTCGGCGAGATCGTTGACGTCCACCGAGAGCGCGATGACCGCGTCACGCGCGGTCGTCTCGATCTGCTCGAGGTCGGTGGCCGCACCGCGCAGGCTGTCGACGAGGGTCTGACCCCGCTCGAGCACTTGCGTCCGGCTGGCGAGATCGGTCGGCAGCGACGCGAGGTCGGACCAGCCCGACCAGAACTCGTCGAGCACGGCGGCGATGCCCTGCTCGGACGGTTCGGGGAACGCCGCTTCGACGCGTCCGAGATCGGCAGCGAGGCGTTCGGCGCCGGCCAGACGGGCGCTCTCGCGGACGAGGCCGTCCTCGGCGAGCTGGTCGACCACACGGGTCACCGAGATCGCGTCGACGCCGCCCACCCGCTGGGTCGATCCGGCGAACACGGCCGCGGCGCCGGCCGAACCAGCCGCCTGCAGCTCGACCCGCTGGCGGTGATAGCCGGGCGTCGCCTGGTTGGCGATGTTGTGCGCGGTCGTGTCGAGCACGCGGCGCTGTGCGGTCATGCCCGACAGCGCGGTGTACAGCCCGGAGATGTTCGGCATCAGCCGGTCCGATCGAGTCGCTGCGTGGGCACCCGGATCCGGTCCGAGGCACCCGTCGGGTCGTACGTGTCGTTGGCGTCGTGCAGGTCGCCGCCGAGCGTGCGCAGGACGTCGGCCGTCGCGGCGACGCCGCGGCGGGTCAGCTCGCGGTTCTCGGTGGACAGCTCCGCCATCTCTTGGTGCAGGCCGACCAGCTGCTGGCGGGTCGTCCGCCACGAGCTGGCGTACGGCTCCTCGGCGGCCTCGATCAACTCCGAGAGGCTGGCGTCGTCGTGGAGGCCGAGCACTCGGCTCACGCGACGGGACACGGGGATGCGCTCTGCCTCGGCGCGCCGGATGTCGTCGATGATGTGCTCGACGTTCTCGCTGACCATGGGCAGCCAGCGCAGGCGCTGGTTCAGCAGCACCAGCTGCTGGATCTCGAGCGCGCACACCAACTGTTCCATCTGCTCGCGCAGCAGCCACAGGTGGCGGGAGAGCTGATCACGGTCGTTCACCCGGGGAACCGTCCGGTGCCGGCTCTCGCGTGCACGCAGGTGGCCGATGGTCGGACGTCCTGCTTGCACGTCCCTGCGGACCACGGACCGTTGTGGTCACGCCCGCCGAGCACCCCCCGCTCGGCGGCCGACGAGCGCGAGAACCAACGTGATCCCACTGACCAGACTCCGACACAGCGAGCGGTTCTACCTGAACCCCGACCTGCTCGAACGCGTCGACACGCACGTCGACACGGTGATCCGCCTGACCGACGGCACGGAGTACATCGTCGTCGAGTCGGGCGCCGAGATCGCCCGCCGCGTCATCGAGTTCCGCGCCCAGGTCCTGGCCGTCGCGTCGTTGCTGCAGTCGGGCACGGTCCCGACGACCGAGTCTCCGGTCGACACGACCGCGGACACGGGCCCGGACACCGACTCGGAAGGTGCGGCCGGCGCACGCGCCGAGCTGAACGCGGTCGAGGAGCACCTCTCGTCCGCCTGGCAGCCGGCTGATGGAGCGGTTCGATGAAGGCGACACCGATCGGACTCTTCATCGCCCTGTTCGGGGTGGTCGTCGGCGGCATCTTCAAAGGCGTCAGCCCGATCATCCTCATCACCAACGTTCCTGCGTTGTTCATCGTGATCGTGGGCGCGCTCGGCGCCACGATGGCGAGCTTCGACATGAAGGACACGACGGGTGTGATCTCGGCGATCATGCGCGCGATGTTCCCCAAGGCCGAGATGGACCCGGCCGATCGGCTCACGACCCTCGTGCGGTTCGCCACCAGCGCTCGCCACGACGGCATCCTGTCGCTCGAGTCGCAGATGGCCGATCTCGAGGACCCGTTCATGAAGAAGGGCCTCCAGCTCGCGATCGACGGCAACGACCCGGATGCCGTCGCCGACGTGATGCGGACCGACATCCGCACCCTGAAGGCCCGCCACAAGGTGGCCGCCGACTGGTGCATGGCCTACGGCATCTTCGCCCCGACGTTCGGCATCATCGGCGCCGTCATGGGCCTGATCGCGACGCTCGGGCACCTCGATCAGCCCGAACTGCTCGGACACGGCATCTCGGCGGCGTTCGTCGCCACCTTCTGGGGCGTGTTCCTCGCCAACGGCATCATGCTGCCGCTCGCCAACAAGCTGAAGCGCATGTCGACCGAGGAGGTCGCCGGTCGCGAGATGGTGATGGAGGGCATCCTCGCCATCCAGGGCGGCCAGAACCCACGGGTCATCGAAGAGACGCTGCTCACCTACATGCCACCGACCAAGGCTCGCGAGCTGCAGGCGGCGAACGATGGCTAGCTCTCGCGGCAAGCAGCGCCACCATCACGACGACGAACACGAAGAGCACGTCAACCACGAGGCGTGGGTGATCCCCTACGCCGACGTGCTCACGCTCTTGATGGCGCTGTTCCTCGTGCTGTGGGCGATCGGCCCCGACGAGGAGAAGCTCGAGGTGGCGGCCGATTCGTTCCGTCGCGAGATCGGCCGCGGCGAGTCGCTGTTCGATCTCGGCATCGGGACCGGGGGGTCGGGCCCCCTGACGAACGGCGCGGCGAGCGTCCTGAACGGGGCCGGCCCGTCACCGGTGCGCAGCGACCTCCCGGGCGAGGGCACACCGCCGACCGAGACCACGGTGCCGATCGACGCCATCGCTCCTCCGGTGATC
>JAUHYJ010000633.1 GCA_030425785.1 Acidimicrobiia bacterium
CGCGCAGACCGTCGTCGGTGCCGAGCTTGTGAAGCGACCCGCCGACGAAGGCGGCGGCGAGCTGCTCGATCGCCTGCCGATCGTCGTCGTTCGCGCCGAGCGCGTCGCTCCAGAACGCCGCCGCCACGTCGTCGGTGTCCATCGCGACCGCGACGCTCAGCGCGGTCCCGGGGGGACGGTCGTCACCGGCGGCGGGCTTCCCGTCGACGGGGACCCCGGCGACCATCCCGTGGAACAGCGACGCGTACTGACGGCCGCGTTGCGCGATCAGGACCTTGTCGACATCGGCCACGGGCACACCCTGGCGCGGTGCGAGGTCCTCGACGTCGTAGAGCTCCTGTCGGTCGCGGGTCACGATCTGGACGTCGGGTGTGGTGCGGGGCCGCTCGTAGCGAGCGGTGTCGGTGAGGCGCAACTCGGACGCGACGTCGACCTCGAGATGACCGAGGTCGGCTTCGTGGTCGACCGACCAGTCGAGGTCGTCGAGGATGTCGTCGAGCTCGTCGGGGCTGCCCGCTTCGAGCGGGTCGGCGTCGCGATCGGTCATCCATCCGGCGACGACGTACGTCGCCGCCTCGGACGCGAACCCGGCGGTCGCGATGTCGCGCAGCCCGGGCAGGTCGTCGAGCGGGTCGTGCAGACCGAACCGGCCGGCACTGGCGTCGTAGGCGGCGGTCCAGAGCGGGCCACCGCCGATCAGGCCGTCGAGCGGCTCGAACACCTGGTCGCTCGTGGGCGTCGTCCCGTCGAACCCGTCGAGCGCGGTCGTCGTGCCGTGCACCGCGTCGATCACCCAGCCGCGCACGAAGGGGCGCCGCTGCCCGTTCGGATAGACGATCCGGAGCACGACCCAGCGATCGGGCAGCGGTGGGAGCACGAACTCGTCCGCCTCGTCGGCGTCCGCGGCCCGCAGGAGTGCGTCGGGAACGGCCCAGTGGAGGTGCACGCCGACCGGTCGCACCTCGCCGTCGCCGAAGGGGGCCGGGTCGTCGGCGCCGCCGGTGATCGACACGGTCGGCTCGCCGCCCTCGCCGGGCACCACGAACGCCTGCACGTCGATCGGGATCATGATCCGGCTGGTGCGACGGAGCGTGGTGTCCCAGGTCGACCGGGTGATGTCGACGACGCCGCCGCGCACGGCGGCGGTCCACGCGGCCGAACTGGCGATCTCGGCCACCAGGCCCTCGACGGCGCCGAATTCGAACAGGTCGTCGGTCGGCATCACACACCCCCGTTCCTGATCACGCCGCGCGTGTCGGCGATCTGCACGGTCTCGAAGTCGAAGTCGCTGAAGGTCTCCGCCTGCCGGGCGAAGCCGACCGTCGGGGTGAACACGACCGAGATGCGCTCGTTGTCGACGTCGCCGAACACCTGCCGCCACGGGAAGCGGATCAGCTGCTGCGCGTACTCGGCCGAGTCGAGCCCCTCGATCGTGGTGTCGCCGCCGTCGCCGACCGTGTCGGTGTTCGTCACGCGGGCGAGGTCGGCAGCGAGCCTGCGGATGTCGACGACGCCCGACGTCCCGACCCGGAATGGCACGTCGATCACCTCACCGTCGACGTACTCGAACGTCTCGACGTCGCGCGGCCGCAGCGTGGCACCCCGTTGCAGCCCGGTGTCCTCGAACTCGAAGCCGAACTGGATGCCTTGGCGTGGCTCTTCGATGTGGACGACCTTCGGCACGCCGTCGAACAGGCAGAGCAGCACTGCGGGAGCGAGGCGTTCGAGCCGCAGGAGACGGATGCGTCGCGGGTCGTCGTCGGCGAACAGGGCGTCGTCGCCTTCCGCGGGGTCGACGTCGAACGCTCGCACGTGCAGACCCGGCCACCCCGAGACGGCCGACGACCGCAGGAGGAACCCGGTGATCGGCCCCGCCGTTCCGGATGCGTCGTCCCCGCTGCGTGCGCTCCGCCGGCTCGCGCCGGCGTGCCGCCGGACGTTGCGTTCCTCGTCGTCGAGCTCTTCACGGATCGCCGGGTAGTTGTTGGTCAGCTGAATCCGGTCGTCGCTGTTGACGGTGCCGACGCTGAGTGCGCCCTGCACGATCGCGTCGGTCCACCGCCGATCGAGGTAGAACCAGCGGATCGAGCCGCCGCGCACCCCGAGCTCCTCGGCGGGGAGCAGCTCGGTGTCGGCGACGATGTTGGCGAACGGGACGCCGTGCAGCAGGCGCAGGTTGACGAGCCAGTTGCGGAGCTCCGCGGGCATCGCCGAGTCGTCGTCCGCGTCGAGCACGACCTCGCCGATGCCGGTCTGCACCGCCCAGTTGGTGCGCATCGACGCATAGAACTGCTGGTTGGCGATCATCGGTCGTCTCCTCCCGGTGCGTCGTCGGTCGGGGCCGGACGTGCCAGCGGGATGCCGCCGCGCTCGACCCGGCCGAGTGTCAGACCGGACGCCTCGACGCCGCCGGGGTCGACGTCGGTCCCGGCGATCGGACGGCCGAGGCCGCCGAGGGCGATCTCGCCGATCGTGCCGCCCTCGATCGCGTCGATCGCCGAGAACTCGCCGCGGATGACGGCGTTCAGGTGCTCGCCGAGCTCGATGCCGACCAGATCCGGTACCCCCACGGCAC
>JAUHYJ010000034.1 GCA_030425785.1 Acidimicrobiia bacterium
CGGGACGCACCTCGGCCCGCAGCAGCACACCGGTGAGGACGCCGGCGCCGCCGAGTCCGGCCACACCGGCGATCATGCGGAGGCGGGCGTCGTCGGTCGCGCTCAGCACCCCGCCGATCACGGCGCACACCGCAGCGAGCAGCAGCGGGAACCACACCCACTGCCCGAACTTCGCCAGGGCGCTGTCGGCCTCGTCGGCGACGCTGCCGCTGATCGCGCGATTGCCCGACAGCAACATGCCGACGAAGAAGCCGACCGCACCGGCAGCGACGGTGCTGAACAGCTTCCAGCGTCCCCTGGCCTGGTTGAAGAGCAGGTTCGCGCCGATCCACAACGCCCCGCTCGCTCCGACCGCGACCACCACGGTGATCAGCGTCGAGATGATCTTGTCCATCGAATCGGACTCCCCTCTGTCCCTACCCCGAGAAAAACGACGGGGCACTGGCACCGTAGTGCCAGTGCCCCGTCACGTCGATACCCGCCGGGCCGAGGGCCCGGTCAAGCGTCAGTTGTACGTCAGCCGGTCGGCCAGGACGCCTCGATGTTCGCAGCGGCCTCTTCGGCGGTGATGTCACCGTTGACCGCCGAGGTGCCCTCGCTCCAGAAGGTGCCGGCGCCGACGTCGGCGGGCATCAGGTCGGAGGCGTCGAACCGCGAGACATCCGATCCGGCCAGGATGTCGAGGAAGCTCTGCTCGAGCGGCTGGTAGACGGACGGGTCCTGGCCCTGGGCCGCCGAGAGGAAGCCCGACAGGGCGCCACCCAGCTCGGCCGACTGGGCCGCCTGGCGCTTCTCGGCGTACTCGGCCGTGGCCATGTAGTCGAGCACAGCCATGGTCGCCGCATCGTCGTTGAACGCGGCGGCGAGCGTGCCGGCGGTCAGCACGGGGCGGTCACCGTTGATGTCCGGGAAGTAGAACACGTCGATCGCGTCGGGGTTCGACTCGTCGGCGAACGCCGTGCCCTCCGGGAAGAACCCGGCGAAGAACGACGCCTGACGGTGCATCCAGCACTGGTCGTCGACCAGCGGCTGGGCGTTGTCGCCGAAGTTCGTCGCGGCGATCGTGCCACCGCTGGCGAAGACGTTGTCCTCGGACCAGACGTCGAGCACGGCCTGCATGGCCTCGACGATCTGCGGATCGTCGAACGGGATCTCGTGGTTCACCCACTGGTCGTAGACGTCGCCGCCGTGGAGACGGAGCACCATCTCCTCGACCCAGTCGGTGAAGGTCCAGCCGGTGGCCTGACCCGACTCGATGCCGACGCAGAGCGGCGCACCGTCGTCGAGACCCTTGATGGTCTCCATGGCGGCGGTGAACTCGTCGAACGTGGTCGGGACCTCGATGCCGGCTTCGGCGAAGCGGGCGGGCTTGTACCAGACGAGCGACTTCAGGTCGGTCTTGACCGGCACGCCGTACTGCACGCCGTCACGGCCCTGGCCGTACTGCTGGTAGCCGTCGGCCCAGAACTCGTCGACGGTCGCGTTGACCTCGTCGGTGAGCGGGACGAGGAAGCCCTGCTCGGCGAAGTCGGCGAGCTTGCCCGGCTGCGGGAAGATCGAGATGCTCGGCGGGTTGCCGCCGGCGACCTGGGTGTTGATGTTCGCTTCCCAGTCGGCGTCGCCGGTGTAGGTGATGGTGAAGCCGTTGGCGTCGGCGAACTCGGTGAGGACGGACTGAATGGCCGCCACCGACGGATCGTCGCGCTCGGGGCCGGTGATGGTGACCTCGGCGCCTTCCAGGTCCGCATCGGCGGCGGGCTCTTCGGCGTCGGCGGCGGGCTCCTCCGCATCGGCGGCGGGCTCCTCGGCGGGCGTCTCGTCCGCCGGCTCGGCGTCGTCGTCATCGCCACCGCAGGCCGCGGCGACCAGCGAGAGCGCCATGACGGCGACCACTGGCTTCTTCCAGCTGCGCTTCATGATTGGTTGGTTCCTCCCCCTCCGCCGTGTCGGCGGAAGTGTTCGATGTCGCCCGGCGGAACCGGACGACGTGATGCATCTGTGCCGTGGCGGACCACGGCAGATGTAAACGCTTGCAGAAATTCTGGTGCGTTGCAACTCGCGTCGTGAACGAGTCGCCGCCGGGGCACCGGCGATCGGGCGCCGCCCCGCCCCGCCGGAGCCGCCCGACAGGCCCGACTACCGTGCCGACTCGTGATCGAGATCAAGGACGCCGACCACGCACAGCGGTGGGCGCGCCGGCCGCCACCCCGGCCGCCGGCGGCCTTCGAGGGGCTCGACCTGCGACGCTGCGACGGCTTCGAGTCGGGCCAGTTCGACGGGTGCTTGTTCCTGTCGTGCCGGCTGACGCCGGCGCAGGCCGGCTACCTCACCACGACGGGTGCCACGGTGCTGCGGGACAGCCCCGATCGGCCGTACACGGCGCATCGCGTCGAGCTCTACACGCCCGAGGAACTGTTCGCCGGCTACGACCCCGACGCGCCCGACGGCTGGGCGACCACCTTCGACGCCCGCGTCTACGCCCACTGGGTGGCGACGGGGCGCCAGTACACGGACCGGATCGACGAGAGCCTCGCCCGGCGGTTGCACGACCACTCGATCAGCGACGCGCTCCACGAGGCGCTCGAGGGCCGCCGGCCGGTCGCGATCATGGGCGGCCACGCGCTCGAGCGCGGCGACCCCGGGTACTCGACCGTCGCGCGGATCGCCCGCACGCTCACTCGCGACGACTTCCTGATGCTGTCGGGCGGTGGGCCGGGTGCGATGGAGGCGACGCATCTCGGCGCGTGGATGGCGGACCGCGCCGACGACGAGCTCGCGGCCGCGGTGTCGACGCTCGCACCCCGGCCACCGGGAGCGCCCCCGGGTCGCGAGTACGCCGATCCCGACTGGTTGCACCGCGCCTTCGCCGTGCGCGACCGGTGGCCCGCGGGTCCGAGCAGCCACGAGTCGATCGGCATCCCGACCTGGATGTACGGCCACGAACCGCCGTCGGCGTTCGCGTCGAAGATCGCCAAGTACTTCGCCAACAGCGTCCGCGAGGAGGGGCTGCTCGCGATCGCCACCCACGGCGTGATCTTCTCGCCGGGCAGTGCTGGCACCGTCCAGGAGATCTTCCAGGACGCGACGCAGAACCATTACGAGAGCTTCGGCCCGCCGTCGCCGATGGTCCTGTTCGGGGTCGACTACTGGACGCGTCGGCTCCCCGTGATCCCCCTGCTGCGCACCCTGGCCGCCGACCGAGCGTACGGCGACCTCATCGTCGTCACCGACGACGAGCACGAGGCGATCGAGGCGATCCGCCGCCACCGTCGATGACGCCGGCTCGACCGTGAGACGGTGTCACCCCTTGGCGTCGTCGGCGCGGACGAGTCGGCCGTCGTCGGTGGTCGGCAGCCCGAACAGCAGCGCCACCGACACGATGCACGCAGCGATGCACGCGACGATCGCCCACCGGTACCCGTCGGTCCGGTCGATGATCCAGCCGGCCGTCGGCGGGCCGATGAGCCCGCCGAGCCCGGGTCCGGTGTAGAGCAGCCCGAGGATCGAGCCGAGCCCCACCACCCCCATCCGGTCGGCGATGACGATCGGGCCGAGCGCGACGAAGCCGCCGTAGCCGACGCCGAGCACCAGCACGAAGGCGACGAGCAGCACGTACGAGCCGCCGGCCACGAACCAGATCAGGAAGCTCACGGCGTGGATGACGTAACAGGCGCGGTAGAGGCGGAACGAGCCGAATCGGCGGACGAGTGACCCGAACCCGACGCGTGACAGGACGCTGGCTCCGCCGAGCACGCCGACGAGCACCGCGGCCTGCACCGAGTCGATGCCGCGCTCCTTCGCGTACTGGCCGACGAACACGAACGGGACGAACAACGCCAGCCCGAGGAAGAACGCCGAGGCATGGACCTGGCGGAACACGGGGCTGTCGACCGCGTCGCGGAACCGCGATGGTTGGGGCGAGCCGTCACCCGGGGGCCGCGCCGCGAGCGGCACGCACGCCAGCAGCACGGCCGTGCCGCCGACGGCGAAGATCAGGTAGGTGTCCCGCCAGCCATAGCGGTCGATCAGCGCAGCCGACAGCGGTGACATCACCATCGTGCCGACTCCGATGCCGGCGACCGCGAGTCCGACGGCGACGGCGCGGTGGTGGACGAACCAGCCACCGACCATGGCGACCATCGGCACGTATCCGCACGCCGCAGCGATGCCGACGCCGGCGCCGTAGGTGACGTAGCCGACCTCGAGCGAGTCGACCCGGCTCGTCAGGACGAGCCCCGCGAACATCGCCGTCGCGCCGAGCAGGAGCACCACGCGCGGTCCCGACCGGTCGAGCAGCCGGCCGGTGAAGATGCTGAGCCAGAAGAACAGGAACGTGGTGAGCCCGAAGATGACGGCGGTGGCACCGCGCTCGGAGCCGAAGTCGTCGCTCATCGACTCGAAGAAGGCACCGAAGCTGTACGCCGTGCCGAGGGTCACGGCGGACGACAAGAAGGCGGCGACGACGGTGAGCCACGCCCGCCGCGAATCGACGGCATGGGTCGGGGCCGTCGACGTCGTGGTCATGGCGCGCACGCTACGCCTGCGCCGCGGGGTCAGGACGACTCGGCGGGCCGGGCCCGATGACCGCGGACGAGGCCGTCATGGGTGAGCGGGCCCGGCGCACCGCATCGCCGGCACGCCCCGGACAGCGCGTCGGCGGCGCGGTCGGAGGCCGCGCACAGAGATCCGTCGCACCACCCCGGCTCCCAGACCCAGTCGTGTTCACGGGCCGGACCGCCGCCATCGAGGTACACGCCGCACGTCCGGCACTCCGGACGACCCTCGGGCCCCAGTCCGCACGGGCGCCCGGCCCCGGGGCAGCGCTCCACGGTGCGCGGATCGTCCGTCCTGGCCAGTTCGAGCACGTGTGCGAGCAGCGGCGGCGGTGGCGCGTCGCCGATGGGAACGAGACGGGCGATCGCCGCTCGGTACGCGCGGACCGCCACCAGGCGCAGGGCGACGTCGTCGGCCTCGGTGGGCGAACCGTCGACGCCGTCGAGCACGGCGTCGAGCGCCTCGGTCCACGTGACGCGTGGGACGCTCAGGCCGTTCGGACGGCGACGCGGCCAGCCGGGTCGTGCAGCGGCGGCGACGTCGGCGACCACGACGGCGCCGTCACCGGTGACGATGCGTCCGAGGCCGGGTTCGAGCGCGCGGACGTGGTGGTCGAGCTGGGTGTGACGGACCGTGCCGGCGGCGAGATCGACGAGCACGACGAGCACGTCGGCGTCGACGAGCACGACGTCGGCCTGGTCGCCGCCGGTGGCCATCGCGCCGTCGAGCATCGCGACGATCCGGCGACCGGACGCCCGGGTCGGCAGGATCGCCGTGGTCCGGAGCGCTCCCGGCGACGACTCACCGTGGTGCCAGAGCACGCACTCGCCACGGGACGACCGATGGATGTCGGCGCCGGCGCGCTCGACGCCGGCCAGTCGCTCGATCTGCCAGGCGCGCGTCCGCATCAACCCGGCCTCACCTGCGCCGTAGTCCGGGAACGCGGCGATCATCGGGGCCAGCTCGTGCTGCGTCCCGGTGGCCTCGACCAGGCGCAGGCGATGGACCGGACGCTCGAGCGTCGACTTGGGCAGCCGCCGCGGCTCGGTCACCACGACGGCCGCCGCGAGCGGGCCGAGCGGCGTGGTGCGGCAGCCGATCAGGTGGACGCGCACGATCCGGTCGGCGTGCACCTCGACGCGACGCTCGGCCCGCCACAGCACCCACCACACCGTCGCGATGCCACCGACGAACATCGGTGCGCCGACCAACCCTGCCGCCCACGGGCTGACGTCGCCGTCGCCGACGAACGTCCACCAGCACACACCCCCGCCCATCGCCGCGGCGAGCGCACCCGCCACGCCGTACGCGACGGGCGTGCTGATCCGGCCCGGCAGCACGACCGGGTACTCGAGCGGCTCACGCAGTTGCGACGCGTGGGCCGACAGGCGGTCGACGAACGCCGAGGTGAGATGCGGCAGCTGGGCGAACACGCGGCGCCGGCAGTCGTCGGTGCCGACGTCGACGCCGAACAGCGACTGGCGCGGCACGCCGGTCAGGTCGACGAGCGGCAGCGACACCGCGCGCCAGCCCCCGACGTGCAACGTCCCGTCGGCGATGCGGACGTCGCGGGTGGCGATGACGGCGATCGCCGCGGCGCACGCAGCGGCGGCGCCCACCACGGCGGCCCCGACCCAGAGTCCCCAGGGCCCGCGCCAGGCCGCGACGACGATGACGACGAACCCGACCGCGAAGGCCGCGGCGACGACCGCCGTCGCCCACCGGAACCATCGCGGGACCCGGAGGTTCATCGATCGGCCGACGCCTGCCGGATCGCCTGACGGATGCGCTTGGGGCTGACCTGACCGCGCACCCCGATCGGCTGTGCGAACTGGGCGATCCGGAACTCCTCGAGCAGCCACGCGACGTCACGCAGCGCGTCCGGCACACGCTCGTGCGCGGCGCAGGCCTCCGCGTACTCGCGCTCGACGGCGTGCACGTCGGCCATGCGTCGCTGGTCGCGAACGACGTCGCCGCCCAGGTGGTCGAGGCGGTACTCGATGCCCCGCACGTAGCGATGGATGTCGGGGAGGCGGTCGAGCCCGGCTCGGCGCACGAACCCGGGGGCCACCAGACGGTCGAGATGGGACCGGGCGTCGCCGACGGTCGGCGCGAGGGAGGCGGCGATGAGCGCGCCGAGCCGCTGCTCGACGCGGCGGGAGGCGGCGAGCACGTCGGCGGCGACGGCGAGCGCGTCGGACGCGAGTTCGTGGGCGTCGTCGCGCACGGCGGCTTCGATCCGGTGGAACGCCGAGTCGTCCCACGGCAGCTCGTAGCGCGAGAGCACGGCGTCGACGGCCGCGTCGATGCACTCGGCGGTGAGGTCGGCGAGCAGGATCGGACCGGCCGCGACGGCGAGCTTGGCCGACTGGTCGAGCGTTCGCTCGATCTTCGTCGCCGTCGGCGCAGCCGCCATGAGCAGGAGGCGACGGACACCGCCACGCATCGCCCGCTGCTGCAACGACGGGTTGTCGACGACACGCAGCGAGACGCTGTCGCCGCGGTCGAGCAGGGTCGGGAACCCGCGCACGACGTTGCCGCCGGGCTGGCGGTGCTCGACCACCGGGTCGAGCCGACCGATGTCGTCCCAGCTCACGATGTCGCGCCGTTCGGCGACCGGCACCGCGTCGGCGAGCGCCGAGCGAGCCGCTCCCGACTGGCGAGCCCGGATCGCCGCGACGTCGTCGCCGGCATCGACGACCTCGCCGTCGTCGTCGACCACGATGACGTGCAGGCGCAGGTGCGCCGGCAGCCGGTCGGTCGAGAACTCGTGCGGTTTCACGTCGGTACCGGCGATCTCGTTCAAGGCCGCCGCGAGTGCGATCCGCAACGACCCGTGCCGCTCGTCGAGGCGCTCGGCCGCGGCAGCCGCCGTCTCCGTCATCGGGATCAGGTCACGGCGCCGTTCCTTCGGGAGCGACCGCACAAGCAGCTCGACGAGCTCGGCCCGGTAGCCGGGGACCAGCCAGTCGAACCGGCGGTCGTCGAGTTGGTTGAGCTCGCTCAGGGTCACGGTGACCGACGCGCCGTCGAGCGCGCTCGACGGGTCGAACCGATACGTGATCGGGTGGGCGGCGTCGCCATCGACCCAGGTGTCGGGATAGTCGCTCAGTCGGATGCCGCTGCGGTCGCCGAGCACCGACCGATCGAAATCGAGCAGGTTCGGCCGGTCGCGGCGTTCGTCGCGCCACCAGCGCTCGAACGCCCGCGCCGACGTGATCCGGTCCGGTAGGCGCTCGTCGTAGAACGCACGCATCGCCTCGTCGTCGATCAGGTCGGCTCGCCGGACGCGCGCCTCGAGCATCGCGACGCGGGTCACGAAGCGCTCGTTGTGACCGATGAAGTCGTGGGTCGCCTCCCACTCGCCGCCGACCAGGGCGTGCCGGATGAACATCTCGCGGGCCAACAACGGATCGACGCGGTCGACACCGATCGTGCGATTGGCGACGATCGGGAGTCCGTACAGCGTGACCGTCTCACCGACGAGGGCGCGCCCCTGTCCGTCGTCCCACCACGGCTCGCCGTACGAGCGCTTGACCAGGTCGGGAGCGATCGCCTCGGCCCATTCGGGTTGGATCGTCGCGACCCGACGGGCCCGCAGCCGATCGGTCTCGACCAGCTCCGCCGCCATGACCCACCGCGGCGGTCGCTTCGTCAGCACCGAACCCGGCGCGATGACGAATCGGCTGTCGCGGGCACCGCGGAACTCGCGACCGTCGTCGTCGCGCATGCCGATGTGGCTGAGCAGGCCGGCGAGGACGGCGCGATGGACGTGATCGGGGTGCGCGGCCTCGACGCCCGGCCGGACGCCGAGCTGGCCGGCGACCTGACGCAGCTGGCTGTACAGGTCGCGCCACTCGCGCACCCTCAGGTAGTGCAGGAACTCGTCGTGGCACATGCGACGGAACTGGTTGCCGGACAGCTCGCGCTGACGCCGGCGCAGGTGATCCCAGACGGCGACGATGCCGAGCAGGTCCGACCCATCGACCCGGAACCTCGCGTGCAGTTCGGCGGCGCGTTCGGGTTGATCGCGAGGACGTTCGCGCACGTCCTGGATCGACAGGGCCGAGGCGATCACGAGCACCTCCCGGACGCAGCCGTACCGCTCGGCCTCGACGATCATCCGGCCGAGGCGCGGGTCGACCGGCAACCGCGCCAACTGCCGTCCGATGTCGGTCAGCTCACGGCGGTCGCCACGACCGGGTCGCACTGCGCCGAGCTCGTCGAGCAGTAGGTCGCCGTCGCGGATCGCGGACGCGTCCGGTGGTTCGACGAACGGGAACGCCGCCACGTCGCCGAGCCCGATCGCGGTCATCTGCAGGATGACCGACGCCAGGTTGGTCCGCAGGATCTCGGGCTCGGTGAACTCGGGGCGGGTGTCGTAGTCGTCGCGGGTGTAGAGCCGGATGCAGACGCCGGGGGCGACTCGGCCGCATCGACCGGCACGCTGGTTCGCCGACGCCTGCGACACCGGCTCGATCGGCAGCCGCTGCACCTTCAGCCGACGGCTGTAGCGCGAGATGCGCGCGGTGCCGGCGTCGACCACGTAGCGCACACCCGGCACGGTGATCGACGTCTCGGCGACGTTCGTCGCCAGCACGATCCGGCGGCCGCGGTGGGGTTCGAAGATGCGGTGCTGCTCGTGCGCCGACAGCCGGGCGTAGAGGGGCAGCACCTCGAGATCGCGCCGGTGACCGCTGCGCTGCTCGTCGCGGATCGCGTCGGCGATGTCGTGGATCTCGCGCTCGCCCGACAGGAACACGAGCACGTCGCCCGGGCCGTCGCGCTCGAGCTCGTCGACGGCGTCGAGCACGGCGCGCACCTGGTCGCGGCGGTCGTCGGGTTCGTCCGGGTCGTCGCCACCGAAGGGCCGGTACCGCACCTCGACCGGGTAGGTCCGTCCCTCGACGACGAACACCGGGGCCGGTTCGCCGTCGGGTCCGGCGAAGTGCTCGGCGAACCGCTCGGTGTCGATCGTCGCGGACGTGATGATCACGCGGAGGTCGGGCCGGCGCGGCAGGAGCTGCCTGACGTAGCCGAGCAGGAAGTCGATGTTGAGGCTGCGCTCGTGGGCCTCGTCGATGATCAGGGTGTCGTAGCGCCGCAGATCGCGATCGCGCTGGAGCTCGTTGAGCAGGATGCCGTCGGTCATCACCCGGATCAGGGTCGCGTCGGTCACCCGGTCGTTGAACCGGACCGAGTAGCCGACGCCCTCGCCGACGGGCGTGCCGAGTTCGCTCGCCACCCGCTCGGCCACGGTGCGCGCCGCAACCCGGCGCGGCTGGGTGTGGCCGATGACCCCGTCGACGCCCCGGCCCGCTTCGAGACAGAGCTTCGGGAGCTGGGTGCTCTTGCCCGAGCCGGTCTCGCCGGCGACCACGATCACCTGGTGCTCGCGGATCGCCGCCACCAACTCGTCGCGGCGGGCCGCGATCGGCAGCGACTCGGGGACGTCGATCGGCCGGTCGGCGGCGAGCCGGTCGAGCTGCGCGCGGCGCGCCGTACGGGCACGTTCGGAGCGGGAGCCGGAGCGGGACATGACGATGCAAGAGTCGCGCGGGAGCGAGCGCGTGACACCACGATTTCTATCGGCGTTCGATCGCCACGACGGCAGACTGGTGCCGTGGCGACGACACCCTCGCACGTGCGCTGGCTGCCCGATCTCGCCTGGCTGACCGATGACCAGCGCGCCAACGCCGCCTGGCACCGAGCCGACCTGCGGCGCCGGGTTCGCTGGGAGGGTGCTCGCGGCGTCGAGGTCACGGACCACATGATCGAGACCATCACGGCGCACGCGAGCGTGCTGGTGGCCGGCTACGCGCCGAAGGAGGCGCCGTTCCACCTCGTCACCACCGTCGTCGTCCACGACGGCAGCTACGTCAGCCGCGGTCCACGCCCCGGCCCGGTGCGCGGCTCGATGACCGACGCGCCCCGGCGGCTCGCCGGGCAGTCGGGCCACGGGCGCGGTCCGGTGCTGCTCGACTGGCAGACGGTCGAGCGCCAACTGCCGTTCCCCGAACGCGGCCAGAACGTGATCATCCACGAGTTCGCCCACAAGCTCGACCAGCTCACCGGCATCGCCGACGGCATGCCGCCACTGCCCGACCGCACCACCCGCGACCTGTGGGTGCAGACGATCGGCACCAACTACCGGCGGTTGCGGCGGCGCGGGCCCGACGGGCTCGTCCGTGCCTACGGCGCCACGAACCCGGCCGAGTACTTCGCCGTGATGAGCGAGCTGTTCTTCCTGCGCCCGAGCGACCTGCGTGCGCGGCTCCCCCGGGTCTACGACCGACTGAGCGAGTTCTACCGGCTCCGTCCGTGACACCCGACGGGTCGCGTCCTACGCTGACACCCAACGGGCAGGCAGACGACCAGGGGGTTCCGATGGCCTACGAGAGCGACGCCACGGTGGAGATGCCGCCGGTCACCGACTGGGTGAACGACTGGGACTGGCTCGATCCGCAGTGGGGCGCGAACGCGATCGACATCTGGAACTCGGTGCGCGAGCAGTGTCCGGTCGCCACGACCGAGCGCTACGGGCGCGCCCTCATGCCGGTCACGATGGAGGCGGTCCAGCAGATCGCGCACGACACCGAGCACTACTCGTCGATCTTCGTGTCGGTCGCGCGACCCGACGCACCGCGCCGTCCGGCGCCGCCGATCACCTCCGACCCGCCGGACCACCACGGCCACCGACGGCTGTTGCTGCCGGCGTTCAGCCCGAAGCAGATCGCCCCGATGGAGGACGACCTCCGCGAGTTCTGTCGCGGACTGATCGCCGACCTCGACGGGGCCGACCGCGCCGACGCCGCCGAGCAGTACAGCCAGCACATCCCGGTCCACGGCATCTGCCGGTTGCTCGGCGTCCCCGAGTCGGACGCCGACATGTTCCGCGACTGGATCTTCCGCAACTTCCAGCTCGCGCCGCGCGACAACAACGTCAAGCTCCAGCTGATGGAGGAGATGGCGATCTACGGCAGCCGGATGATCGAGGAGCGGCTGGCCGAGCCGGACGACGACCTGCTCACCCTCATCGCCCACGCCGAGATCGACGGCGAGCCCGTCGATCACGATCTCAAGCTCGGCTACATCTTCCTGATGATCGTCGCCGGCATCGACACGACCTGGAGCGCGATCGGGTCCGGCTTGTGGCACTTCGCCCAGCACGCCGATCAGCGAGCGCGCCTCGTCGCCGCCGACGACGACGATCTGCTGTGGCAGACCGCGACCGAGGAGGTCCTGCGGTACTACGCGCCGGTCACCATGGGTCGACGCGTCGTCAAGGACACCGAGGTGTCGGGCTGCCCCGTCCACGCAGGTGACCAGACCCTCGTCACCTTCCCGGCCGCCAACCACGACCCGGCCGCGTTCGAGGATGCCGATGAGTTCCTGATCGACCGGGCCCACAACCGGCACGTGGCGTTCGGGCTCGGCATCCACCGCTGTCTCGGCTCGAACCTCGCCCGGCTCGAGCTCACGGTCGCGCTCCAGGAGTGGCTCCGGGCGTTCCCCGACTACGAGCTCGACGGCGGCGCCGAGACGACCTGGGCCAACGGCCAGGTCCGCGGACCGCGCAACATCCCCGTGCTGCTGAACCGGTAGCGCCCCGGCGAACCCGACCCCGACGCCGAGACGACCTCAGCCAACGGCCAGGTCCGCCGACCGCGCAACACCCCCGTGCTGCTGAACCGGTAGCGCCCAGGTGAACTCCGACGTGCGCCGTCGAGCGCCCGTCGGCAACACTCGCGCCATGCGTGCTGCGCTCCTCCACGAGATGCCCGGTGACCTCGTCATCGGCGACGTCACCCTGACCGACCCCGGCCCCGACGAGGTGCTGGTGCGGACGGTCGCGTGCGGTCTGTGCCACAGCGACTTGCACTACATCGAAGGGAAGATCCCCCAGAAGCTGCCGGTGTTGCTCGGTCACGAGGCCGCCGGCAGCGTCGAAGCGGTCGGGTCGGACGTCACCGAGTTCGCACCGGGCGACCCCGTCGTCGGCTGCCTGAACGTGTTCTGCGGCGAGTGCCCGCAGTGCACGTCGGGTCGTCAGTTCCTCTGCGACCGGCGCAAGGCGTTGCAGTCGCGAGCCGACGGGACCTCGCGCGTCCGCCAGGGCGACGTCGAGGTGTACCAGATGGCCGGGCTCGGTGGGTTCGGCGAGATGATGCTCACCCACCGCAACGCGATCACGAAGGTGCCCGACGAGCTCCCGCTCGAGATCGGTGCGCTGCTCGGCTGCGCCGTGATCACGGGTGTCGGTGCGGTGTTCAACACCGCACGCATCCAGGCCGGGTCGACCGTCGCCGTCGTCGGCGTCGGCGGCATCGGCCTGAACATCATCCAGGGTGCGGCGCTCGCCGGCGCCGAGCGGATCATCGCCGTCGACCTCAACCCCGACAAGGCGTCGCTCGCGACGACGTTCGGCGCCACCGACTTCGTCGACGCGTCCGACACCGATGCCGCCACGGAGGTCGTCGAGCTGACCGGCGGCGGCGTCGACGCGTCGT
>JAUHYJ010000035.1 GCA_030425785.1 Acidimicrobiia bacterium
GCTGTGCGAACGACGTGACCGCACCGTCGCCCGTGACGATCGCCGCCGCATCGGGCGTCGCGGCGGCGTGGTGCTCGATCCGGTCGAGCACCGTGTCGGTGACCGGATCGAGGGTCGGTCCTGCGACGTCGCGGTCGAGCAGGTCGGCGATCGCCTCCTCGACGGGCGTGTCCGGACGGTGGGCGACGTGTTCGAGCGCCGCGGCGACCGCGTCGAGCAGTTCCGTCGCGAGTGCCGCGCCGACGGCTCGGCCGTCGTACTCGAGCGCGAGTTCGACACCGTCGCGGCCCTCGCGTACGAAGAACGTCGTGTCGTTGACCGCCGAGCCGGTCGGGAGGGTGCGGTGGGTGACGGGCGCGTCGCCCCAACGCGCGTCCGCGACGTGCTCGTACGCGACGTGGTGTCGGATGCGAGGCGGCTCGACCCCGAGCTCGCGCGCGAGTCGAACGACGTCGCCGAACGGATAGGCACGGTGCGCCAGCGCGTCGGCGACCACCGCACCGACCGCGCCCTCGAGCGTTCGCAGCGGTGCCCGCCGCGGGACGTCGAAGCGCAGCGGCATCGTGTTGAGGAAGCATCCGATGAGCGGCTCGGCGGCCGGATGATCCTTCGTCGACGCCGTGACCCCGATCTCGACGATCCCGGTGCGCGAGAACGCGGACAGGACCGACGCGATGGCAGCGAGCGTGGCCGCGAACGGTGTCGTCGAGGTGACGGCCGCCAGGTCGGCAGGGCTGACCGACGTCGACCGGACGAGGTAACCGCTGGGTTCGGGACGGGTCGGCGCGGGCAGGTCGCCGGCTCCCGACCGTTCGTCGCGCGCGAGCAGCTCGCGTTCCCAGAACGCGCGGCTTTCGGCGAATCGTCCACGCTGCCACTCGCCGTGCGCGGCGACGGTGGTCGCCAGGGCGGGGAGTGGGCGACCGTGCGCGGCGGCGTCGAGCTCGGACCACAGCACGTCGAACGTGCCGGCGCTCACCGAGACGTGGTGGAGCCCGAGCACGACGACCGCCCGGCCATCGGCGAGGCGCCCGCACGCGGAACGGACGAGCGGGCCGCGGTCGAGATCGAACGGTCGGCGGACGAGTTCGTCGAGCGCCGTGTCGAGCTCGAGTTCGGTCACGACGCCGAGATCGACCAGCTCGATCGCGTCGTCGGGCGACAGCCTCGTGCGTTCGGCGTCCGTGGTGGTGTGGAGCGGCTGATGTCGCGAGACGACCGCGGCGAGCGCCCGTCGCCAGGCGTCGAGCTCGACCGTGCCGTCGATCGTGTACACCCGCATGACGTTGTATCGCGGGTCGTCGGGCGCGGCGCGGTGTTCGAACAGCATCGCCGCCTCGGCCGGGGCCAACGGCCGTTCGCCGTCGGCGAGCTCCGGGATCAGGCGCCCGTCGCCCGACCGACGCGCACCGTCGACCGCGGCTGCGAAGTCGCGCAGCACCCGGTGTCGGAACACGAGCGCATCGGGGAGCTCGACGTCGAGTCGGTGCTCGACGGCCGCGATCAGCTCCAGCGCGGGCAGCGACGATCCCCCCAGGTCGAAGAAGTTGTCGTCGCGACCGATCCGGTCGGTGCCGAGCACGCTCGCCCACACGTCGGCGACGATCGCCTCGGTCGGTGTGACCGGTGCGACGTAGTCGATCGAACCGGCGCGACGGCGCGATGGCGCCGGCAGCGCTGCGACGTCGAGCTTCGCGCTGTCGGTGAGCGGCAACTCGGTCACATGCACGAACGCGCTCGGGATCGAACGTTCCGGCAACCTGTCGTACAGGTGGGCCCGGATCTCAGCGGCGTCGACCTCGATCCCGTCGACGGTCTGATACCAGGCGGTCAGGATCTCGACGCGCTTCGGCCGGTAGCCGACCTCGTCGAGCATTCGCTGGACGTCGTCCAGATCGATCTCGTCGTCGAGCTCGGCGAGGGCTTCGTCGCGCGACTTGTGACCGAGCCGGACATCCCAGCTGTACGGCTCGGCGTAGTTGTGGTAGCCGCGCTCGGTCCGGTGGACGTGGATGCCGGCCACGTTGATGAGGCAGTTGGTCGACCGCCCGGTGTCGTCGGGGCGTACCCACGGAGCTCGCTCGTCGAGGAAGCGGTAGAGGTCGGCCAGCTCGACGTCGACGTACCGGTAGAAGTCGACATACCGGATCTCGTCCAGCACGTCGAGCTCACCGCGCTCGAACACGGATTGCTCGGGCAGCAGCTCGGTGACCGCGTCGCGGGTCCGGTGGTAGGCGCGCCGGGCGTCGAGCACGGTGGCATCGATCGCCGTCGGGTCGAACCGGCCGGCCTCGAACTGGTGCGGAACCAGCCGGGTCTCGAAGAACTGGCCGCGCGAGAGCCCGGTCACGATGACGGGGATGCCGAGCTCGGCCGCCCGTGCGGTGGCGAGGGTGTAGATCGCCTTGTAGCACCCGTTGCACACGTTGGCGTAGCGGTCGAGGCTGTCGCGGAAGATCGCGTTCATCGCCTCCGTGGTGACGAACTCATGGCTGATTCCGAGATCGGCGACCGTGCGGGCGACGTTGGCCTTCGCGCCGTCGGAGATGAAGCCGTTGTCGAGCGTGAGCGCGTGGACGCGCCAGCCGCGCTCGACGAGTTGGTAGAGCGCGTAGGTCGAGTCCTTGCCGCCCGACAACAGGTGCAGAGCGTCGAAGTCGCCGCGGCGTGTTGCCGTCGCCTCGTCGCGGATCGCGTCGAGGTCGGCGGGCGTGCCGAACCACGAACGGGTCTGTGGTTCGACGACGTCGAACGAGTGGCACACGCTGCACACGTCGTCGTCGTCGATCGTGACGTCGGGAACGTCGGTCCCGAGCCCGCACCGGACGCACCGGCGGATCCGTGTCGTGCCGGGTGTCCACATCCGGACGACGGCATTGGCGATCGCCGGGTGAGCGACGATCGCCGTCTCGATCTCGCCCGGCTCGAGCCGGATCCCGCCGACCGACAGCTGGTCGTCGGCGCGCCCGCCGAAGACGACGACGCCGTCGGTCACCCGCACCCGGTCGCCGGTCCGGTACAGCGGTTGCGACCCGATCGCGGGGAGGGCGGCGAAGCGCTCGGCGCTCAGCTCGGGCAGGCCGAGATACCGCTCGGCCATGCCGGGCCGCGCGACGTACAGCTCCCCCCAGGCACCGATCGGTGTACGGGCACCCCCTCGGTCGAGGACGTGCACCTGAGCGCCCGGGCAGGCGCGGCCGATCGGGACGTCGGGTCCGAGGTCGACCGCGGGGTCGTAGCGGTGGATCATGCAACCGACGACGGCCTCGGTCGGCCCGTACTCGTTGTAGATCCGCACGCCCGGCGCGCACCGTTCGGCGAACGCGTCGGCGACCGGTCGTCGGAACGCCTCGCCGCCGACGATCACGACCTCGACCGGCAATTGCCGATCGACGAGCCGCGTCAGGATCTCGAGCTGGCTGGGTGTCGCCTTGAGCACCGTCACGTCGTCACGCTCGGCGAGGGTCGTGAGCGCCGTGATCGCGTCGCCGTCGACGACCACGGTGCGGCCGCCGGCGAGCTGGGGGAGGAAGAGCGAGGTGATCGTCAGGTCGAACGCCGGCGAGGAGTGCAGCGCCATGACCGGTGCCTGTTCCGTGGTGTACGTGTCGGTGGCGAACCGGAGGTAGTCGGCGAGGCCGCGATGGGAGATCGGCACCCCCTTGGGTGTGCCGGTCGACCCGGAGGTGTACAGCACGTACGCCAGGTCGTCGAGGCCGACCGGGGGCGGCAGCCGAGCGGGGTCGCCGGGCGGGAGGTCGGCCGGGAGCTCGTCGAGAACGAGCGCGAGCCGGGCATCGGCGGCGATCGCCTCGTGGCGCCCGGCGGGGTCGCCGGGATCGAGCAGGACGAATGCGCCGCCGGCCCGCATGACGGCGTGCACGGCCACGACGACGTCGGCGCTGCGCGGCATGCGGATGCCGATCCGGTCACCGACGGCGACGCCCCGGCCGACGAGCCATGTCGCGAGTTCGGTGGCCCGCTCGTCGAGCCGGCCGGCCGTGACGTCGCCGGACGAGTCGGTGATCGTGACGGCGTCGGGCGACGCAGCGAGCGCATCGGCGACGGCGACGTGGACCGGGCGCAGTACACCGCCGACGGGTGGTGGGTTCAACGCCGCGAGCACGGCCCGCTCGTCGCCGGTGATCAGGTCGACGCCACCGAGGCGGGCGTCCGGGTCGGCCAGCATCGCATCGAGCATCCGGCCCAGGTGCCGCGGCAGGCGTCGATGGCTGCCGTCGTCGCTGAGCCCGTGGTTCAGATCGGCCTCGATCGTCAGCCGGTCCCCGTACCGATCGGCGTGGAACCGGATCGGGTGGGCTGGATCGACGTGGCCGGACCGGGCCCAGGTGGTGCTCGCCGGCACACCGGCGAAGTCGCCGTAGCGGGCCGTCACGATGTTGACGACCGCGTCGAACCGGGCCGTGGGGCTCTCACTCGGCTTCGCGTTGCGGAGCACGGCCACGATCGTGCGATACACCCTCTCGAACGCCTCGGCTGCGGTCTCGTCGAGGTCGACCTCGATCCGCAGCGGCGACAGCTCCATCAACGGGCCGATCACGTCGCGCGCCGCCGGCCCCGAGCGGTGGTGGATCGGGACGCCGAGGGTGACGATGCGTCGCCCGTCGAGCCGCGACAGGGTCGTCGCGGTCGCCGTCGACAGCAGGGCCAGGAGGCCGAGCTCGTGGCTGATCGTCCGGTATGGCCCGTCGAGGGCGCCGAGCAGCGCCGACGATGCCTCGCTCGCGTCCAGCACCGGGATCCGGTCGACCGCGGACGTCCGAGCGCCCCGTGGCCCGTAGGGCGCGATCGGCGGCGCGTCGTCGATCTGATCGGCCCAGAAGCGCGCACGATCGGCGCGTCGCCTGTCGTCGGCCGGTGCCGTCGTGGCGGCGACGTGGTCGTAGAACGACGGCACGTCGCCGGCGTCGCCGTCCTCGTACGCGGTGGCGACGCGGTCGAACAGCAGCGCCGACGACCAGGCGTCGGTGATCACGTGGTGGAGGTCGAGCCACCACGTCCAGTCGTCGTCCGCGTGACGGAGCAAGACCGAGTCGTAGGCGGCGGTGGCTGCGTCCACCGGCGTGGAGATCCGGTCGGTGCACCAGCCGTCGAGCTCGGCGACCGGCAGATCGACGACCTCGGTCGACGCCGGCGGGCGGGCGAGGACGCGGGCGACCGGCGGCTGGCCCGGTCGGTCGACGATCACGGTCCGCATCGCGTCGGACGCCCGCACGACGTCGTCGAACGCCCGTCGGAACCGATCGGGGTCGATCGAGCCCGAGAGCCGCACGATCTTGGCCATGTTGGCCACGGGTGTTCGGGGGGCGATCCGTTGGCTGGCCCAGACGAGCTGCTGCGTACGGGTCAGCGGGTGCTCGGCGACGACGCTCGGCGCCAGTTCAACCGGAATGGCTGCGCCGTCAGTCGACGGTGCAGTCACCGCGGCTCCGGAGGTAATCGACCATCGACCGGGCGGTGTCGAAGTGCTCGATGACGACGTCGGCCGGGTCGATGCGGATGCCGAGGCGCTCCTCGAGCCACTCCACGATCAGCACCACGCCGAGGGAGTCGACGAGGCCGGTCATGACGAGATCGGTGTCGGCTTCGACGGGTTCGTGGCCCGCCGAGACGTCGCGGTCGATGAACGCGACGAGTTCGTCGGTGAAGGTGCTGATGGAGTTCGCGTCGGGAATCATGGCGCCGGATCGTCGTCTCTACGGTCGTCGAGGTCGATATAGATGCGCTCGGCGGCTCGGCGGTCGACCTTGCCCGTACCGGTGCGGGGGAGTGTACCGAGCCCGACGATCCGGGTCGGCACGGCGTATCCGGGCAGCCGTGCGCGTGCGTGCCGAATCAGGTCACGCTCGGTGCTCGCATCAGGTGCCGGCGCGACGACCGCAACGACCCGGTCGTCGCCGCGGCGGTCGACCAGCGCGGCGCACGCCTCGACGGCCGGGTGGTCGGCCAGTGCCGCGTCGACCGCCTCGAGCTCGATGCGGTGGCCGCGGACCTTCACCTGGTGGTCGGTGCGACCCTGGAAGACCAGGTCGCCGTCGGGGCGCCGACGGACGCGATCGCCGGTCCGGTACCACCTGGCGCCGTCGCGTTCGACGACGGCTGCGCCGGTGAGGTCGGGGGCGTTCCAGTACGCCCGCATCATCGTCGGACCGGCGACCAGCAGCTCGCCCTCGCCGGTGCCGTCGATCCGCCGATCGTCGTCGTCGACCAGCATGACCTGGGCGGCCGACCACGCCCGACCGATCGGGATCGCCATCTCGTCCGGCGGCGGCGCGTCGAGGTGGTGGTAGGTGCACTGGTTCAGCTCGGCAGGCCCGTACACGTTCGAGAACCGGGCCGACGGGATCGCCGCCATCGCCCGGCGCAGCGCGGCCGGGGGGAAGGGCTCGCCGCCGTACAGGACCCATCGCAGCGAGCTGACGTCGTGTTCGGCGAGGGCGCCCCGCTCGACGAGCTGGCTGATCGCGAACGGCACCGAGTACCAGACCGTCGCGCGCTCGTCGGCGACGAGCGCGGCGACGCTGGCCGGGAAGCGGGCGAGCCCGTCCGGCACGACGATCGTCGCGCTGCCCGCGAGCGGCGCGGCGTACAGCTCGAACGTCGACTGGTCGAAGTGCAGCGGCGCGATGTTGGTGAGGACGTCGCCGGGCCCGAGGTCGTAGGTCTCGACGGCCGCGTCGGCGTAGGCGAGTGCGCTCGCGTGGGTGTGGACGATGCCCTTCGGGCGCCCGGTCGAGCCGGAGGTGAAGATGATGTAGGCGTCGTCATCGGGACGCCGCCCGGTGGGCGCCGTGACCGGTGCCGGCAGGTCGCCGGTCGGGTCGACGACCCGGGTGACGTCGGTGCCGTCCAGCACCTCGGCGAGCCGATCGGGCGGTTGACTCGAGACGACCGCGCATGCGCCGGAGTGGATGAGGACGCTCCGTCCGTACTCGGCCGGGGCGAGCCGGTCGACCGGGACGACGATCGCCCCGGCGCGCAGGACACCGTGGACCGCGACGAAGGCGTCGACCGATTTCGGCATCGACACGCCGACGCGGTCGCCCGGGGCGACGCCGGCAACCGACAGTGCGGCGGCGACGCGATCGGCGCGCTCACGATACGTGCGCCAGTCGAGACGTGCCCGGCCGTCTGCCAGTGCCATGGCGCCCGGGCGCGCGTCGGCCGAACGGTCGAGCAGGTCGACCAGCGTCGTCGGAGCGGAGGTCGGGTGGCTGCCCACGTCGCTCGCTAGCCTACGGCTCGTCATGACGGACCAGGAGTTCGACGTACCGGGCGGCCCACCCGGCGACGGGCCCGTCGATGACGCCGGTCCGGGGCTGACGGTGAACGGCTACGCGATCGACACCTCGCCGACCGTGTTCGGCGAGCTCGAGCCAGCGAACGACCTGCTCGGAGACGCCGCTGCGATGCGGGCCGCGATGGCCGAGCGCGGCTACCTGTTCTTCCGGGAGCTGCTCGATCCGGACATCGTGCTCGCGGCCCGGAACGAGATCCTCCTCAAGTACGCGATCATCGGTGAGGTCGACGATCGCCACCCGGTCGGCGACGCCATCGCGGGGAGTGGCGATGCGGTGCCGACGGTGAACCTGCGGGCGTTCTCCGAGTCGGTGCGCGGTGGCGCCGCCTATCGGGCGGTCACCGACAGCGACGAGGTCCTCGACGTGCACCGCGCGCTCCTCGGCGGTGAGGTGCGAGCGTTCGACATGCGCTGGCCGCGCTTCGTGCGTCCGGGAGAGGGATGCGGTTTCCACTGCGACGGCCCCTACATGAACCGCGGCACGTCGCTCGACCGCATCTACTCGAGCTGGATCCCGCTCGGCCGGATCCGCCGTCACGAAGGGTCGCTGATGCTGCTCGACGGCAGTCATCGCGCCGAGGGTCTCGCCGACTACCTCGCACGCGACGCCGACCGGGACCAGCTCGAGTGGCTCGACGACGACCCGGCCGTCGTGCGCGACCGGTACGGCTCCCGGTGGCTCACGACCGACTTCGCACCCGGCGACGTGCTGTGCTTCGGCATGGGGGTCCTCCACGGCGCGATCGACAACCGGTCGCCCGAGGGGCGCTGCCGCCTCTCGTCCGACAGCCGCTACCAGTGTGTCGACGAGCCGGCCGACCCGCGTTGGAACGGCGACGGCTTCGAGGGGCACGGCGGTCGGCGGGTGTTCTATCCCGGGCTCGGGCGATGGAACAACGAGGACTTCCAGGACGAGTGGAAGGACGTCGACGAGTTCGGCCGATTGCATCTGCGGGCGCCACGATCGACGTAGAGGCGGTGTGACGACCGACGCGACGCTCGCTCGCCTCGCCGAGGCGATCGCCGACATCGACCACCCGACCAAGACCGAGACCTCGGCGTGGGCTCGCGAACACCTCGCGCGGCACGACCTCGTCGCGGCGGACCACGCTTCGGTGTTCGCCGCCGCCGACTGGCGGTCGTGCGCCGAGCGAGGGATCTTCGGCCTCATGGTCCCGACCGAGCTGGGCGGGCAGGGTGCCGATCTGGCGACCACTCTGCTGACGCTGGAGGGACTCGGGCACGGCTGTGCCGACAACGGTCTGACGTTCGCCGTCGCCAGCCAGGTGCTCAGCACCCAGGTCGCGCTCGTCCGGTTCGGGACCGACGCGCAACAGCGGCGTTGGCTGCCCGGACTGCTCGACGGCTCGGCCTTCGCCGCGTTGGCGATGACCGAGCCCGACTCGGGCTCCGACGCGTTCGCGATGGCGGCACGGGCCGAACGGCTCGACGACGGGCGGTACCGGATCAACGGCCACAAGGCCTACATCACCTTCGGACCGATCTGCGATCTCGCCGTCGTGTTCGCGGCGACCCGGCCCGATGCGGGGAGCTGGGGGGTCTCGGCCTTCCTGGTCGACACCTCGCTGCCGGGCGTCTCCCGGACGGCGATCCGGGAGAAGATGGGCATGCGGACGACACCGTTCGGCGACATCGAGTTCCACGACGTGGTGGTCGACGCCGACGCACTTCTCGGACGCGAGGGTGCCGGCGCCCGCATCTTCGCCGCGATCCTCGATGTCGAGCGCGGCTACGTGTTCGCGCCGCAGGTCGGTGCGATGCAGCGCCAACTCGAGGCGGCGATCGAGTTCGCCCGTACCCGGGAGCAGGGCGGTGGGCCGATCGCTCGATACCAGGCCGTCTCCCACCGCCTCGTCGCGATGAAAGAGCGCCACGAGCGGGCTCGGCTGTTCCTCTACCGTGCGGCGATCGCCGAGGCCACGGGACGCGACATCACGATGTCGGCGTCGCTCGCGAAGATCGTCGCGTGTGACACCGGCATCGAGTCGGCCCTCGACCTGGCGACGATCCACGGGGCGCGTGGGTACGTGACCGAGTTCGAGGTCGAGCGCATGTTCCGCGACGCCGTCGGCGGGTTGGCGTACTCGGGCTCGACCGACGTGCTGCGCAACGTGGTCGCGCGCCTGCTCGGGATCTGACGGCTCGCGCCGACCGGGGACCGACGACCCCGGCCGGTCAGACCGTCGCCGGTTCGGGCTCGATCTCGTCGTCGGAGTCGTCGGAGTCGTCGAACGTGCGGTCGTCGGAACCGGACGCGTGTTCCGACGCCGTCGGGAGCAGGCGCCCGGCCCGGCGCTCGACGAGGTGGTACACGCCGGCGAGGGCGGTGAGGGCGATCATGACGTAGAGCGAACGCGGCCACAGGATCACGCGGTCGACCCACTCGTTGACGCCGACCTCGACCTCGGCGACCCGCTCGTAGACCCAGGTCAGGCTGAGGATCGCCAGGGCACCCGACGCCGTCCAGAACAGGGGCAGGTAGGCGCGGGTCCGGCGGAGCAGGAAGAGCATCGGGAACGTCATCAAGATGATGATCAACTGACCGATCTCGATGCCGACGTTGCGGCCGAGCAGCGACACCAGCTGGGTGCTGCGGCTGATGTCGAGGTCGGCCACGAGCCCCGCGAAGCCCATGCCGTGGAAGAGCCCGAACACGAAGGCGATCGCCCATTCACGATGACCGAAGATCGGCTTGATGTTGTGGAGCGCGGCGGCGGCGATCGACAGGGCGATCAGTGTCTCGACGAGCTTCGAGGGCGGGAGTGGCAACAGGTCGAGCCCGGCGAGCGTGAACGTGACGGAGTGCGCGATGGTGAACATCGTCGCGACGATCACGACGCGGAGCAGCGAGCTGCCGAACCGTTCCGCCGGACGCCACGCACCGGCGACTAGCACGAGCACCGACGGCAGCAGCAGGACCATGACGAAGAAGATGTGGTCGGGCCCGGTGCGGATGTGGTCGACACCGAGGTCGATGCTGGTGCGGAAGTTCCGCCACTGGCTCGGGTCGCCCAGGTCGATCGTGCCCGACGGCGCATCGAGGGTGTGGAACAGCAGCTCGTTCGCTTCCTCCTCGACGACGCCGCGCTTCCAGTCGTTGGCGACGAGGGTGATGTTGTTCCGGTTCTCGATCTCGGTGAGGAACGGCGTGAACGTGATCTCGAGCACCTGCGGGACCCCGGCACTGCCGACCTCGGCCGCGAACGGCAAGATGGCGTAGCCGCGGCCGTCGGGGCCGACGTCGTCGTCGTCGAGGAGTTCGATGCCGTCGAAGCTGAGCGGCCAGATGACGCCGTCGGCGCCGATCGCCGTCCGCTCGGCCGCGTAGGCCTGGAGCGTGTCGAGGTCGGCTTCGAGCTCGGCGAGCTGAGCGTCGGGATCGCCGGTGAGCTCGTAGCCGAACACGGTCCGCAGGTCGCCGAAGGGCATCTCGACCCGACCGGTGAGTGTGGTGTCGCCGACGTCCAGATACAGGTACGACTCGTCGAAGCGGTGCGCCGACGCGGTGCCGGCACCGATGCCGAGTCCGGTCAGCAGCACGCCGACGGCGAGGAGCAGGCGCAGGATCGAGTGGCCGGACGAGCCAGTCGATGCACGGGACGAGCGGGGGCGGCGCATCCGCCAGATCGTACTCCGTCAGGCGACGGTCCACCGGCGCGCGACCGTGACCGCATCGGCCGTGATGATCGGCTCGCTCCGGTCGGGTTCCGGCAGATCGGTCGACAGCCTCGACTGCTCGTGGAGGACGATGCGCGCCCCTCGTGGGAGGCGGCGGAGCAGCACGGGCACGGCGCGCGCCGCGACCGTCGGGGGGACGAACAGCATCGCCACGCTGACGCCGGACAGGTCGGACGCGAGTCCGTCGCCCTGGACGACGGTGACGTGTGCGTCGAGACCCGCCGCTGCGACGCGTCGGCGTGCCGCATCGACGAGTCCGGCGTCGAACTCGAAACCGATCGCGCGGCACCCGTGCCGCTCGGCCGCCGCGACGACGATCCGGCCGTCGCCGCAACCGATGTCGGCGATCACGTCGTGCGCGTCGACCTCGGCCACGTCGAGCAGCGGGCCGATCAGGCTCGTCGGCGTGGCGAGGAACGGTTCGAGCGATGCGTGGTCCGGCGGGTCGCCCAGTCGCTCGCGGAGGAGACGGAGCGGCCGTACGATCCCGTAGGCGCGCCATCCCCACGTGGGCAGTGCGACGGTCGCCCAGTCGGCGGGCGTCGGGCGGAACAGCCTGGCCGGGAGGCTCGTCGGTCGGGGCGTGGCCCAGCGCAGCCGGGCGACGAAGGTGGTGGCATCGGTGCGCGTGAGCGCGACCTCGTGTGCGGTCGCCCAGAACGAGCGGTCGGCACCCGCGGTCCACTCGGGGTGTCGGCGGTAGCCGAGCTGTTCGACGAGGGTCGCCGCTGCGAGTGGGGCGTCGGCCCGGTCGATCGACACCACGAACTCGTGGCGCTGGCGGAGCGCGGGGACGGCACGCGGGGTCACCGCGACGGAGCAGTTCAGCAGGGCCTCGACGACGCGGCGCTGCTCCGCTTCGACCGACGCCGCGATGACGCGGCACGTATCGCCGACCCTGCCGCCGTCGACCTCGGCGCGCGTGCCGGCGGGGAGCCGATCGACGGTGCCCGCCTCGATCGCCTGGATCAGCCGCAACGAGGTCATCCCGAGGTCACCGTGCGGTGCGCACCGGGGTCGCTCGGCCAGCGGGCGGTGGGGTGGCGGTCGACGACACGATCCGCGGAGCGTAGCAACGCCGGGTCCGCCGACCGGACGTGATTCCCGCGATGTCCGGTCGATGCCCCTGCGGGCCGCGAAACACTGTGACACCCCCTCGTCATGATCGAGCGCATGATCCTCGATGCTCGTTGTGCCGGCTGTGACCGCCCCGGCGAGGTGCTCTGCCGCACCTGCCGCTTCACCCTGGCCGCACCGCCGGCGATGCCGTTGCAGAGCGACGTCATCGCCGCCGTGCCCTTCGTGGGGCGGGCGCGCGAGGTCGTCGTCAACTTCAAGTACCGCAATCGCCGCCAGGTCGCCCACCATCTCGCCGGGCTCGTCGTGAACCGGCTCGTGGCGAGCGGGGTCGGTGCTGCCGATGTCGACGTCGTCACCTGGGCGCCCACCAGCGCAGTCCGTCGTCGCCGGCGCGGGTTCGATCAGGCCGAGGTCATCGCCCGCCGCGTGGCGCTCCAGCTCGGCGTGCCGTGCCGGCGCCTGATCGAGCGCGAAGGCCGAGCCGCCCAGACCGGTCAGGACCGGGCGACCCGATTGCACGGCCCCGTGTTCCGTGCCGCCCCGTCCGCTCGTGGTCGCCGTGTCCTCGTCATCGACGACGTGGTCACGACCGGCGCCACCCTGCGCTCGGCTGCGGCTGCGCTCCGCGAGGCGGGTGCCGTCGACGTCGTGAAGGCGGCGGTGGCCACCACGCCGGCGCTGGTCGCCACCGCCGACCGGCGGCCACGGGCCGGGACGCGCCGGCGGCCCATGACGTCCCGCACCGTCGTGCAGGGGCCGTGGGCCGCGTGAGTTGACGCCCGGCTGCGAGGCCGATCTCGACGGAGAGCCCGGGAGCGAGCGCCGGTTCACTGCCTCGAGCGCCTGACCGCGCCGCTCCGCCGCCGGTAGGCTGGAAAGCCTCATGGGAATTCTCGATCGCATCCTCCGCGCGGGCGAAGGCAAGAAACTCAAAGCGCTCCAGGGGATCGTCCCC
>JAUHYJ010000634.1 GCA_030425785.1 Acidimicrobiia bacterium
GCGCTGCTCGTCGGCCGGTCGGGAGTGGTCCGCCGGGTCGTCGTGGGGGGTGTCGGCGGTCAGACCACCGATTCTGGCAGATCGCTCGCCACCGCTACCGTGGGTCGCGGTGTACCGCTTCCTCATCCGGCCCCGTTGGCTGGCGTCGCACCTGTTCGTGCTGGTGGTCGTCGCTGTGCCGTCGTCGCCGCCGCATGCGACCAGCACGGCCGCGATCGTGCCGACGAGCAGGTGTCGGCGGCGGGTGACCGTCATGTGCCGGCGAGCGCGTCGACCACGGGTGCGAACGGCTCGATGTCGTTCTGGCCGACGATGACGTAGCTGAACCCCCATCGCTCGCGTCGCTCGAGCAGCAACTCGACGATGCGATCGGGCGTCCCGACGAGCGCGAAGGGGCTGTCGGCGATGACCTCGACCGGGGCGCCGGTGAACTGCGACAGGGTGTCGAGCGCGCCCGGCACGTCGTCGGTGACGAACACCATGAACGCCCGGATGTTCATCTCGATGTCGTCGAGGCGACCGGCGTCCGATGCCGCGTCGCGAACGAGTCCGACCTTGTCGTCGACGGCGGCGGCCGTCATGGTCTCGAACGTCGACTGGTCGACGGCGCCGGACGTGAGGGTGGCGTTGATCCCGACGATGTCGGCGTGGCGGGCGGCGAAGCGCAACACGCGCGGGCCGCCGCCGCCGATCAGGACGGGCGGCAGCGACTGCACCGGCTTGGGCAGGCCGTTGTAGCCGGTGATCGTGTAGTGCTCGCCGTCGAAGCTGAACGGGTCGGGTCCGAGTGCTCGCTTGATGACCTCGAGCCCCTCGATGAACCGGCTGACCCGCACACCCGGCGGATCGTACGGGATGCCCGACTGCTCGTAGTCGGACACCATCCACCCGGCGCCGAGGCCGATCTCGACGCGCCCCTCCGACAGCACGTCCATCGTGGCGAGCTCCTTCGCCAGCACGACCGGGTGCTTGTAGTCGTTGTCGTACACGAGCGCACCGAGGCGCAACGTCGACGTCGCGTCGGCCGCACACTGGAGGGCGGGCACCGGGGCGAGCTGCCCGTCGAAGTGATCGGGCATCGTCAGGGTCGAGTAGCCGAGCGACTCGACCTGGCGGGCGGTCTCGACCCAGTCGGCACGGGTACCGGTGCCGTTGGCCTGCACCCCGAAGCGGAACGGACGGATGGGCATCGTCATGCTGGCACCGTACCCGTGGTGTGGCCGCCCGCGGTGTGTCGCTGCCACCACCCGCGGCGATCGCGTCGGTAGTGTCCGAACCACTGTGATGCGGTTCAGCTGGGCGTTCCGTCTGCTCGCGGTGATCGGCGCCGGAGCGCTGCTGCTCACCGCGACCGTCGCGGCCGTCGCGCCGCGTCTGTGGCGGATCGCGAACGCCCACGAGGAGGTCCCGGTCGAGCTGCCCGACTTCGCCACGCTGGCCGAGCGGACGTACGTCTACGACGCCTCCGGGCGCGAGATCGCGGTGTTCGAGGTCGAGAACAGCCAGCCGGTCGAGCTGTCGCAGGTGCCCGACCACGTCGTCGACGCCTTCCTCGCCGTCGAGGACGAGGCGTTCTGGACCCACCACGGCGTCAACGTCCGCAGCCTGTTCCGCGCCGCCCTGTCGAACTTCGCGACCGAAGGGCCGATCCAGGGCGCGTCGACCATCACGATGCAGGTCGTCAAGAACGACTACATGGCCGGCTTCGAACGAGACGGTCGCTACAAGGTGCTGCAGGCGACGTATGCGGTCCGGCTCGAGAAGCAGAAGTCGAAGGACGAGATCCTCGAGCGCTACCTGAACACGGTGTTCTTCGGGCAGAACTCGTACGGCGTCGGCGCCGCCGCCGAGACGTACTTCGGCAAGCCGGTGTCGAGCCTGAGCGCGATCGAGGCGGCGTTCCTCGCCGGGCTCGTCCAGGCGCCCACCAGCTACGACCCGATCATCAACCCCGAGCAGAGCCGCACCCGCTTCCTCCAGGTGCTCGACCGTCTCGAGGAGACGGGGATGCTCACGACGTTCGAGCGGCTGAACGCCGAGGAGACCTTCGTCCTGCCCGAACGCGTGCGCCGCCGGCCCGACCGGGCGACCGAGCGGACGTACTACACCGAGGCCCTGCGCGACTACCTCCTGAACCGCAGCGACATCCTCGGTACGACCTACGAGGAGCGCTACACGCGGCTGAACCGCGGCGGCCTGTCGATCCACACGACCCTCGACCCACAGCTGCAGGCGCAGGCCGAGCTGGCGCGCAACGAGCTGCCGAACAACACCGCGGGCATCGACGCCGCACTCACGTCGATCGAGACGTCGACCGGGGCCATCCGGGCGATGGTCGGCGGTCGGGGGTTCGAGCCCGGCCAGAACGAGGTCAACCTGGCGCTGGCGCCGAGCCAGACCGGGTCGAGCATCAAGCTGTTCATCCTGGCCGCCGCGCTGCAGGCCGGCGCCAACCCCGAGGACGTCATTGACGGCACGCATCCGTGTCGGCTGCCCAACACCGCCGACCCGAACGAGCCGTTCTTCGAGATCCGCGGCGGCGTCAGCGGGGGCATCGACACCCTGCGGAACC
>JAUHYJ010000635.1 GCA_030425785.1 Acidimicrobiia bacterium
GCAGGGCCCGGACTGGCCGTGCTCGTCGCGATCGCCGGCATCACCCTCGGGATGACGGTGCGCGCCCTACGCCGCGCCGGTCGGCCATGAGCGGCCGCTCCTCGACGGCGCACCGGCGTTCGCGGATCCTCGCGGTCACGGATCTCCACCTCGCACGAGCGAGGTTCGCGTGGATGATCGAGCACGCCGACGAGTTCGGCACCGTCCTGATCGCGGGCGACACGCTGGACGCCGGTGCCGGTCTCACGGCCGACCAGGCCCGCAGGGAGATGGTGCGCTTCGTCGGCGCGTTGGCACGCCGCACGACGGTGGTGATCTGCTCCGGCAACCACGATCTGACCGGCCGGGACCGCCACGGTGAGGCCGTTCCGCTGTGGCGATCCGCAGCCCGCGCCGTCGGCGCGTGCGTGGACGGCGACGTCCTGCTGACCGACGACCTGGCGATCAGTGTCTGTGGCTGGTCGTCCGACGCTCGGGCGCAACTCGAACGCCAGCGCCGACTGGTCGGTGGCAGGCGTTGGATCTGGCTGCACCATGCGCCGGCGGAGGGCAGCCGCACCGCGTGGGACGGCCGGCGCGACTGTGGTGACCGGTCGCTCACCGATGCGATCTCGGCGCTGCGGCCCGACATCGTGATCAGTGGCCATGCGCACGAGGCGCCGTTCGCTCGTCGCGGCGACTGGCACGACCGGATCGGCACCACGTTGCTGCTCAACCCGGGCCAGGTGCCAGGGCCTCGGCCCGCGTCAGTGCTGCTCGATCTCGAGACGCAGCTCGCGTTGTGGAGCAGTTCGATCGGGAGCGCGCTCATCCGGGAGTCCACGCCGCTCGGCCCCGGCGCCGTCGTTCCGGACGGGGCGCCCGCCGGCACGGCGTGAGCGGCTGACGACGATGTCGGCGTGTCGCGGATCCCCGGTCGGGGCCGCCGCCGACGACTGCTACCGTCGGACGCGGTGCTCGTCGGAACCCGTCACCCACTGCGGACGGCGTCGGAACCCCCGCGGTCGCCCCACCTGCCGGTGTACGGCCGCCGGCATCGAGCACGCGAGCGGTCCTGCGACCGATCGCGGAGGTCACAGGGCGTCGATCGTGTCCCACCCCCGGCGCACAGCTGAATCGGGTGCGCCGCTCCTCGAGCGGGACGATGCGTCGGAGGCGATCGCCGACGCGGTCGACGCTGCTGTTGCCGGCCGGGGATCGATCGTGGCGATCGAGGGCGAGCCGGGCATCGGGAAGTCGGCGCTGCTCGCGCACGCGCTGCGTGATGTGGTCGGCGACGCCGTCGTGCTCGCCGGTCGCTGTGACGACCTGAGCATCCCACGGCCGCTCGCGCCGTTCGTCGACGCGGCCGGATCCGCGGGTCTGACGGACGACGACCTGGCGTCGGCCGACGCCCTGCGTGCACGCCTGCGCTCGCTGCTGGCCGGCGACTCGCTGACGGTCGTCGCCATCGAGGACGCTCACTGGGCGGACGTCGCGACCCTCGAGATCCTGGCGTTCCTCGCACGCCGTGTCGCCGGCGCGGCCGGTCTGGTGCTCGTGACGTTCCGGTCGTCCCCGGACCCGGCCTCGCCGGTTCGTCGCGCCCTCGCCGCAGCGCCGCCCGATGGCATTCGGCACCTCCGCCTCGCACCGCTGTCGATGGAGGCGGTCGTCTCACTCGTCTCGCGCATGGGGCCGTCGGCCACCGTCGACGCCCGCGAGGTCCACGCCGCGACCGCGGGCAACCCGTTCCTGGTGACCGAGCTGATCCGATCGGACGGCGCGATCCCCGCCACGGTGCGCGACAGCGTCGCCCAACGTCTGTCGTGGGTCGACGACGCCGCCCGTCGACTCGCGTTCTGGTTGTCCGTGATGCCGGCGCCGGCCTCGTGGTCGTTGGTCGAGCACCTCCAGCCGGACTGGGCCGATGCCGTCGAGCAACTCGAGCGCGTCCATCTCGTCGCGACGGACGATCGCGGCGTCGGCTTCGTCCACGACCTCACGCGCCGTGCGATCGAGGACGGCACGAGCCACGCGATGCGCCGGCGGCAGCACCGGATGGTCTTCGATGCGCTCCGAGGGATCGGCGGCGACCCGGCCGAGATCGCTCACCACGCCGCAGCGATCGGTGAGGTCGACCTCCTCATCGACGCCTCGATCGAGGCGTGTGCACGCGCGGCGGCCGCCGGCGCTCACGTCGAGGCGCTCTCGCACGTCGAGCGGGTCCTGCCGCATGCCGACCGGCTGCCACGCGACGATCGGCGACGGCTGCACGAGGTCGCGTCGCACGAGTACTCGCTCAACGATCGGATGCCCGAGGCGCTCGACCATGCCAGGCGGTTCGTCGACGCGAGCATCGATCCCGACGATCGGTCCGAGGCGCTCGCATGGCTGTCGCTCGTCGAGTGGGTGATGGGCCGCATCGACGATTCGCGGCAGCACCTCGCCGAATCGGTCGAGGCCGAGCCCCACGTGTTGGAGCATCCTCGGCTCGTCCCAGTCGACGAGCTTGGGGCCGACCATGCCCGCGTTGGAGCGAAACAGTTCGGCGACGAGCAGGCGCACGACGTCGGGGGCCGGCGCGATGT
>JAUHYJ010000636.1 GCA_030425785.1 Acidimicrobiia bacterium
GATCAGCGTCGAGAAGTCCGAGCTGCTGTCGCGCATGATGCGCCAGCGCGGCATCCCGCACGAGGTGCTGAACGCGAAGCAGCACACGCGCGAGGCCGAGATCGTCTCCCAGGCCGGGCGCCTCGGCGCGGTCACCGTTGCCACCAACATGGCCGGCCGTGGCGTCGACATCCAGCTGGGCGGCAACCCCGACCTGCTGGCACACCACGAGGTCCTGAAGGAGGGCTACTCGGCCGAGGTCATGGTCGACGACTTCGCCCTGCCGCGTCCGCTCGCCGAGATGCCGGAGGACTTCCAGGAGGAGCGCGCCAAGGCGATGGCCCGCTACGAGGAGCACCTGGCACGCTTCACCGCCGAGTGCAAGGCCGAAGGCGACCAGGTGCGCGAGGCCGGTGGCCTGTACGTCATCGGGTCCGAGCGTCACGACTCCCGTCGCATCGACAACCAGCTCCGCGGTCGTGCGGGCCGCCAGGGCGACCCGGGCGAGAGCCGCTTCTACCTCAGCCTCGACGACGAGCTGATGCGCCTGTTCGCGACCGGTGCCCTCCAGTGGGCGATGGGGCGCTTCGACGAGGACGAGGCGATCGAGGCGAAGATGGTCACCAAGGCCATCGAGCGCGCCCAGACGACGGTCGAGACCAAGAACGCCGAGATCCGCAAGAACGTCCTCAAGTACGACGAGGTCATGAACGAGCAGCGCAAGGTCATCTACGCGCGCCGCGACCAGATCCTCGAGGGCGAAGACCTGCGGTCGGCGGGCATGGAGTATCTCGCCGAGGCCGTCGACGCGCTCATCGCGACCCACTGCCAGTCCGTCGCGACCGACGAGTGGGACCTCGACGGGCTCTGCAAGGAGCTCACCCTGTTCTGGCCGACGACGCTCACGCCATCCGACCTCGCCGACATCCAGTCGAGCGATGAGCTCTACGACGTGGTCATGGCCGAGGCCACGAATCACTACGAGCAGCGCGAGGCCGAGGTCGGCGAAGAGGCGATGCGCGAGGTCGAACGCCAGATCATGCTGCGCATCATCGACCAGCGCTGGCGCGAGCATCTCGAGGAGATGGACTACCTCAAGGAGGGCATCAACCTCCGGGCGATGGGTCAGAAGGACCCGCTGGTCGAGTGGCAGCGCGAGGGCTTCGAGATGTTCGGCGCGATGATGACCGGGATCGCGCAGGACTTCGTGCGGTACGTCATGCACGTCCAGGTGCGTGAGCAGGCCGAGCAGCCGACGCTCCAGCCCAAGGTGCTCAACCTGCAGACCACGTCGGCCGACGACGCGGCCGGGTCGGGGTTCGATCGGGCGGCTGCGGCGCAGGCCGCCGAGGACACCGGTGCACCGGCACCCGCCGCGGCACAGCCGTCGCCGACCAAGCAGCAGACCGTGACCAAGGATGCGTTCGAGAAGACCCCCCGCAACGCCCCGTGCCCGTGTGGGTCCGGGAAGAAGTTCAAGCAGTGCCACGGCGCGGCTTGACGTGCGACGGGAGCTCCGATGCGTGATTTCACCGACGAGCTGCGCGAGCAGCGACGCCGCCTCGACGAGGCCGCGCAGTACCTGAACGTCGACGAGGGCCGCAATCGTGTGGTCGAGCTCGAGGCCGAGATGCAGCGCCCCGACCTGTGGGACGACGCCGAGCTGGCCAAGCGCGTCAACGCCGAGTACGCGGCGGTCAAGGACGACCTCGACACGTTCGACGGGCTGTCGTCGCGACTCGACGACGCCGAGGTCCTGCACGAGCTCGCGCGCGACGAGGGCGACGAGTCCCAGGAGGACGACATCGCCCACGAGATCGCCGCGATCTCCGCCACGCTCGACGGTCTCGAACTGCGCAGCCTGTTCACCGGAGAACACGACGACAGCGCGTGCATCGTGCAGATCAACGCGAAAGACGGTGGCGTCGACGCTCAGGACTTCGCCGAGATGCTGCTGCGCATGTACGCCCGTTGGGCCGAGCGCCGGGGGTTCGACATCACCCTGAACTACGCGTCCGAGGGTGTCGAGGCCGGCATCAACTCGGCCGAGTTCACGTTGACCGGGCGCTATGCGTACGGCCTGATGACGAGCGAGCGCGGCACGCACCGTCTGGTCCGCATCAGCCCGTTCGACAACCAGGGCCGTCGCCAGACCAGCTTCGCCGCCGTCCAGGTGTGGCCCGAGCTCGACGCGCCCGACGTCGACATCAACGAGGCCGATGTCCGGATGGAGGTCTTCCGGGCCTCGGGAGCCGGGGGCCAGCACATCAACAAGACCTCGTCGGCGGTGCGGCTGATCCACGAACCGACCGGTCTGGTCGCCAGCTCGCAGGAAGAGCGCAGCCAGCTGCAGAACCGCGAGAAGGCGATGAACCGCCTGAAGTCGCTGCTGGCGGCGAAGATCGAAGAAGAGCACCAGGCGGAGCTCGACGCGATCGGCGGCAAGCAGGCGCAGGTCGGTTGGGGCAGCCAGATCCGCTCGTACGTGATGCAGCCGTACCAGATGGTCAAGGACCTCCGGACCGAGGTCGAGACCGGCAACGTCGAGGCCGTCTTCGACGGTGACATCGACGAATTCATGGAGGG
>JAUHYJ010000637.1 GCA_030425785.1 Acidimicrobiia bacterium
ACGTCCAGGCGGCCGGTCTGCCCGAGGACCTCGCCAACTCGAACATGTTCATCGCCACCTACGGCGGCGGCGCATCGGGCGGCTACCCCGGCGGCCTCAAAGTCGGCGACACCAACGTGTCGAACAAGTTCGACGCCGGCAACGACAAAGCCACCCGCTACCCCGTCGCCCTGCGCGACAACGGCAACGGCACCGTCACCTTCCAGGTCGCCAACACCGACGCCACCGTCGCCGGGTCGTTCCCGGCCTGCCCGTGCCGCGTCGTCTGGTACGACCACAACTACACCCCCGACAAGGACGGCGTCCCCATCGGACACACCTTCCACTGGGACAACATCGTCGTCCGCTGACATCGTTCGTCGGCGACGGCCGCCCCCCGGGGGTGGCCGTCGCCGAGTTCGATAGGTTCACCGCATGCGTTCTCGCCTCCTCCGCCACCTCGACGCCGAGCGAGCGCGAGGTGTACCGACGCCGATGGCGTGGGCCCGTCTACCGCTCGAGGCGGCCCGCTACGCGCGCCGTCGCGCCGTCGAGGGTCATCAGATCCAGGGGTACGGGCGATACGACCTGCCGCTGCTCGCGAGCTACTCCCGCAGCGGCACCAACTGGATCCGATTCATCATCGAGACGATCTCGGAGCGGCCGACCCCGGGGACGGTGCGCGTCCACCACGGCACCGATTTCGTGATCGACCGGGCCCACCAGGCCTACGTCGAGATGGCGAAGTACGAGCGCGTGATCCTGGTGATCCGCGACTATCGCGAGTGCCTGCTCCGTCATCACGAGCAGCTCTGGACCGCTCACCCCGACGTCGCGACCTTCATGGCGACGACATCGTGTGAGCAGCCACCGAGCTGGTACCTCGACAACATCCGCGCCTTCGATCGCCACGGCGGCGACAACCTGCTCGTGTACTACGAGGATCTGCTCGGCGACCCCGACCCGTCGATCCGCCGTCTCGCCGACTATCTCGGACTCGACCCCGCGCGCACGACCGAGTTCCTCGAGACCCGTGTCGAACGCCAGCACGACTCCGTCCGGTCGTACACCGACAAGGGCCATGACTCGTTCACCGGCGACCGCATCGGTGGTCAGGCCGGCTACCACGCCGGCCGATTGCTGCAGCCGGGGCAGGCAGCCGAGTTCGACACCTGGCTGCGCGCCGCAGACCCGGCCCTGTTCGACCGATATCTCTCGCGGTATACCGTTGAGGACACGCCATCGCCCACCTGACTCACGCGGAGAAATTTCCGCCGAATGCACGTGACACCGACATCAAACTGTAATGTATCTGTCATGGGTTCGACGCTGCCCGAGCCGCAGGGTGCGGCATCCGGCAGCCCCGACCTCTTCGGCGCCGCCACGCCGGCCGCGCCGTCCGACTAGTTCTCACGAGGATCCGACGATCGACATGCGCCTTCCCGAATCGTTCACCCGGCTGTCCAACCTGCGGCCCCGCCGCTCCGCCTCGTACGGCTCGGCGGCGATGCTCGCGCTCCTCGCCCTCCCGATGTCGACGTTCTTCGCGTCGCACGTCCCGGAGGTGCGCCCGGCCGGGTCGACCATCGAGTTGCAGGTGGCGGGCACCAACGGCATCGGCAACAACGCCTCGGCCGCCGCCATCAACTTCACCGTCACCAACGCCGCCGACGCCGGACACCTCACCGTCTACGACTGCGGCAACCGCCCCAACGCCTCCACCATCAACTACGTCCCCAACCAGACCATCGCGAACGCCGCCATCGTCCCGCTCTCCAACAGCGGCAAGGTCTGCATCTACACCCACGCCGCCGCCGACGTCATCGCCGACGTCACCGGCTGGTTCCCCGGCAACAGCGACCTCAACACCCTCACCCCCACCCGCCTCCTCGACACCCGTTCGTCGTCCTCGTCGCCGACGCCGTCGCCGACACCCGCACCGACGCTGCCGACGCTGCCGCCGAGTTCGCTGCCGACGCAGTTCGTCGAGGACTTCAGCGGCAACACCGGGCTCGAGCGGTTCAACTACGGCGTGTACCACCGCAACCTCGGCTTCTACGTGGCGAACGGTCCCAAGACCCGCTGGGGCGACTCGAACGCCGGTCACGGCGGCAGCTGGACCGGCGACCACGACCTCAACTGCGGCTCACCCGACACCCAGCGCAACTTCAACTCGACGAAGGACAACCCCGAGGTCGAAGACCTCGTGTACAACTGCCGCGACCACATGATGACCTCGATGGGCGACGTCGACAACTACTCGATCATCTGGTTCTCACCCGACCAGGTCTTCGACGACGTGAGCCAGGTCAGCTTCGACGTCAACCTCACCGACATGAAGCAGCGTCAGTGGTTCAAGGTCGGCGTCGTCAGCGACGCCCAGTACCAGCGCATGGTGCCCGGCGGATTGTGCCGGTCGTCGTGCTCGGTGCCCGGCTTCCTCGCATCGGACGTGCCGTCGGCCGCGCTGCCCGAGGACCTCGCCAACTCGAACATGTTCATCGCCACCTACGGCGGCGGCGCATCGGGCGGCTACCCCGGCGGCCTCAAAGTCGGCGACACCAACGTGTCGAACAAGTTCGACG
>JAUHYJ010000638.1 GCA_030425785.1 Acidimicrobiia bacterium
CGATCGCCCGATTCGTCGACGCGATCAACGACGGCGACACCGAGGCGTTCGTCGCGAGCTTCACCGAAGACGGCTACGTCGACGACTGGGGCCGCAGGCTCGAAGGTCACGAGGGCGTGCGCAGCTGGGCCGAGACCGACGCGATCGGCATGGGCGCGCAGATGACGATCCTGTCGGCGGAGGCGACCGGTCAGGGCGTGTCGACGCGCTTCTCGTGGCGCAGCCGCCGGTTCAACGGCGAGTCGACCGGCATCTTCACCGTCGAGGGCGACCGGATCTCGAGCTTCACGATCCCGCCGCACTGACGGACGATGTCGGCCGTCCGCCTCAGTCACTGGTCGACGAGCGACGCCAGCAGGTCGGCCGCCCGGTCGGCGCCGTCGGTCTCGACCGACCCGCCCAGTCGGGGATCCGTCAACTCCTGCGACATCGCAGCCGCCAGGCTCTCTGGATCGGTCGTCCGGAAGTCCAGCGCTCGTCCCGCACCGTAGCGCTCCAGCCGGTGGCGCACGTGGAACTGCTGCTCGAAGTGGTTCGCCAGCGGGAAGTAGAGGAACGGCCGGCCGGTCGCGGCGAGTTCCATGGTGCTGGTGAGTCCGCCCTGAACGACGGCGAGGTCGCACGCCGCGAGGTGTCGATGGAGCCCGTGCACGTACCCGTGCACCGCGACGCCGGACGGCACGTCGAGTGCAGCCGGGTCGATCCGCGGGCCCGCGACGACGATCATCCGGAAACGCGGATGCTGCGCCTTCACGGCCGGATAGGTCTGCACGATCCTGCGCGGCAGTGCGCTCCCGACGCCCGATCCGCCGACCGTCACGATGCAGACGAGGTCATCGGGTCGGTAGCCGAGCTCCGCCCCGAGCGCGTCGCGATCGGCGAAGTCGGCGGGGTCGAAGCCGGTGATGTAGCCGCAGAAGTCGTAGTGCTGCTCGGTCCAGGCGCGGATGTCGGGGCAGGTCGGGTCCGAACGATTCGGGCACGATGTCATCCGGTGAGCCGACGAAGATCGCCCGGTCGCGCACATCCGGATGCCGGGCGATGTGCCCGAGCATCTCGGCGTTGTAGTCGGCGGTGAGGAAGCGCTCCCGCTCGCCGCCGCACGGCATCGGCAGCCACCCGACGAAGTCGGTGAGCCACGCGAACCGCGTGCGCTTGAGTCCGGGGTGCTCGTGCAGGTAGTAGTCGACGTCCCACGCCTCGTCGCCGAATAGTCAGTCGTATGAGATGCGGCATCCGATGTCAAGACCCCGACGGCCGCCGCTCAGCGGGGAGCGGCCGGTTTGACTTCCGTTCACACCCGCCCGATAGGTTGGGACGGACATCGAGATCGACGACCGGGCCGGCCCCGAGAGGTTGGCTACTTCGGAAAGGAGCTCGGCCGTGGCCAGCGTCGTTTCAGCATCCTTCCCGTCCGCCGTCGCCGTGACCGTGCGGCGCGGCGCGGCCGCCGTCGCCGCGGCACTGGCATCCGCTCTGCTGCTGGCCGGGTGCGCGTCGTCGCCGGCCGGTGGCGCATCGACCGCCGCCCCGGCCGACACCGAGCCGCCGGCCACGCCGGAGGCGACGGCGCTCACCGGCGCCGACATCCAGGCGTGGATCGCGAACGCGGAGTGGTCGTTCGCCGACCGCGGCCTCGCCGAGCCGATCACGCTCGTGTTCGAGGACGGCGCGGCGACCGACGACCTCATGCGCACGTACGAGATCGGCGACGGCGTCGAGGCGGATGCCGACGGCGACGGCGTGGTCGACCTGGCGGTGCCGGTGTCTCAGCTCGACGGCAACGGGTTCCAGGAGCTGTGGTACATCTGGCTCGGCGACGACACCGATGCGGACGTCGTGGCTACGCAGGTCGAATACCCCATCGCGCTGTCGACCCGGTGCGGCGACAACGTCGATTCGGTCGATGCCGTCGAGAACGGATTCCGCATCGACCAGACGCTCTGGATGCCGCACACCGACGACGGCCGCGACTGCGCCTCCGGCGGCACCGGCATCCAGACGCGGGATGTCACGGTCATCGAGGTCGACGGCGTCGCGTACCCCGTCCAGACCGCGCCGATCGCGGCGTGGGGCGGTGTGTGTCCGCGCTCCGACTGGCTCGACGGCATCCTCGACGACACCGTGAGCGGTCGAGCGACCCCGGCGGACGCATCGCCCGAGGTGTTCGCCGTCGGCGAGGTGGTCTCTCTCTACGAGCTGCCCGCGGCGCCGCTTCTGACCCGCGACGACGTCCGGTTCTTCGGGTTCCAGCCCGAGGACATCTCGACCGCCGGCGTGCCGCCCGCGACGATGCACTGCGCGTTCGCGGGCTGACGGCCCGCTCCCCAAGTGGTCGAGCGGACGAGAATGCACGCTTCTCGGCCCGAAAAGCGTGCATTCTCGTCCGCTGGATGGTGGGGCGGGATGCCTGCGGTCAGCGCACGACGGCGAAGCCGGCGTTCCAGCCGACCGACTCGCCGACGGCGAGGGTGAGCTGCAGGAATCCGAGAGCCTCGAGCTCGTGCGCGCGGGCGAGCGAGCCCGCGTCGATCCCGACCAGTCCGCCCGCCTGCACCGCG
>JAUHYJ010000639.1 GCA_030425785.1 Acidimicrobiia bacterium
TCGACGGGGCGGGCACCACCGTGCCCGACCCGTCGACGACGCAACCTGCGACGACGTCACCCGATACGACCACACCCGACACGACATCGCCCGACACGACATCGCCCGACACGGCACCGGACACGACGGTCCCGGGGGACGAGGACGCGCCATCGGCGATCGTCTCGCTGTCGCCGACCGCGACGGAGATGCTGTTCGCGATCGGCGCCGGCGACCAGGTGCTGGCCGTCGACGACTTCTCGAACTACCCACCAGAGGCTGCCGACAAGATGGCCGGGATCAGCGGCTTCACCCCGAACGTCGAGGCGATCGCCGGGCTCGAGCCCGACCTCGTCGTCACCGACGGCACCAACCCCGACTTCCTCGCCCAGCTCGACAGCCTCGGCATCGCGCACTGGGAGGGCCCGGCAGCGGTCACGTTCGACGACGTCTACACCCAGATCGAGCAGCTCGGCGCCGCGACCGGACACATCGCCGAGGCGGCGGCGTTGGTCGGCGAGATGCAGACCGACGTCGCCGAGGTCAAGGCCGGTCTGCCCGACGTCGCGGTGCCGCTGACCTATTACCACGAGCTCGACTCGACGTTCTTCTCGGTCACGAGCGACACGTTCATCGGCGCCGTGTACGCCGAGATCGGCCTCGTCAACATCGCGGACGCCGTCGGTGACGGCAACCCGTACCCGCAGCTGAACCAGGAGTTCATCATCGGGCAGGACCCCGATCTGATCTTCCTCGCCTGCACCATCTACTGCGGCGAGACCGCCGAGACGATCGCCGCCCGCCCGGGATGGGACGTGCTCACCGCCGTGCAGAACGACGGTGTCGTCGAGATGAACGACGACGTGGCGTCGCGCTGGGGGCCTCGCATCGTCGAGTACCTCCAGGTCGCCGGCGACGCCGTCGCGACCGTCGCTGCGCAGCGGGCGGGCTGATGTCGAACGACGGCATCTCGTGAACGTCGGCATCTCGTGAACGTCGAACAGCACGGCGAGCGTCGGTGGGGGCTGACCGTCGGGTCGGTCGTCGCCGTGGCGCTCGCCGTGCTGATCGGTGCCTCGGTCGGGCCGGCCGGACCGCCCTGGTGGCGGGTGCCGCTCGCCCTGATCGACCATCTGCCCCTGATCTCGATCGACAGCGGCGTCAGCGAGGCTGAGTGGTCGATCATCTGGAACATCCGGATGCCGCGCGTCGTGCTCGCCGGCATCGTCGGAGCGATGCTCTCGGTCGGCGGCGCCAGCTACCAGGGCGTGTTCCGCAACCCGCGCGTCGACCCGTACCTGCTCGGCGCCGCCGCCGGAGCGGGGCTCGGGGCGACGCTGATGATCGCCATCTGGGGCGACGTCGGCGACGGGTGGCCGGTCGATCCGGTTCCCGCCGTCGCGTTCCTGTTCGCGCTCGGCGCCGTCGCGTTGACGTACCTGGTCGGTGCCTCCTTCGGTGGGCTGCGGACGACGTCGACGCTCGTGCTGGCCGGGGTGGCGATGGTGTCGCTCCTGACGGCGATCCAGACGTTCGTGCTGCAGCGCAACTCCGAGGTCGTGCGCGAGGTCTACAACTGGATTCTCGGCCGGCTCTCGACGGCGCAGTGGGACGACGTGCGCCTCGTCGTGCCGTACGTCGGGATCGCGTGCGTCGTGCTGTTCCTGCACCGACGCCAGCTCGACCTGCTCCGGGTCGGTGACGAGGAAGCGCTGACGCTGGGGGTGCCCGTGACCCGCGTCCGGCTGATCGTCGTGATCGCGGCCACGCTCGGGACCGCCGCGGTCGTGGCCGTGAGCGGGCTGATCGGCTTCGTCGGTCTGGTCGTGCCGCACATCGTGCGCCTGGTGGGCGGCGCCAGCTACCGGCGGCTGATCCCGCTGACGATCGCGTTCGGCGCGGTGTTCCTGATCCTCGCCGACATCCCCGGGCGCACGCTCACGGCGCCGGCCGAACTGCCGATCGGTGTGGTGACGGCGTTCGTCGGGGCGCCGTTCTTCATCTACTTGCTCCGCACGAGGGATCTGACCCGGTGAGTGCGCTCGAACTCTGCGACGTCACGGTGCGCTACGGCGACCGGGTGGCGGTCGATGGCGTCAGTGACACGCTCGAGGCGGGGGAGTGGTTGGGCGTGATCGGCCCGAACGGAGCGGGGAAGTCGTCGTTGCTGCAGGCCATCGTCGGGATCACGTTCGCCGGCGGCGAGGTGCGCATCGGCGGCGGTTCCGCCGCTGACTGGTCGCGGATCGAGCGGGCGCGACGCTTCGCCTACGTGCCGCAGGACCCGCTCATGCCGGTGGACATGACCGGGTTCGACTACGTGCTGCTCGGGCGGTCGCCGTTCGTCAGCTACCTCGGTACCGAGAGTCGGCACGACCGCGAGATCGTCGGCGACGTGCTCGAACGCTTGGCGCTCGTCGAGCTCGCCGATCGCAAGCTGGGCCGGTTGAGCGGCGGCGAGCGCCAGCGGCTGGTGATCGCCAGGGCGTTGGCGACCGAGGCGCCGATCCTGGTGCTCGACGAGCCGACGAGCGCGCTCGACATCGGCCACCAGCAGCAGGCACTCGATCTGGTCGCCC
>JAUHYJ010000640.1 GCA_030425785.1 Acidimicrobiia bacterium
GAACTGGTCGTAGGTGGCGCCGACGTCGGCGAGGAAGGCGGCGGCGTCGTCGGCGTCCTCCCCGATGTTGATGCCGACGAACCGCACCTCGTCGCCGCGCGCACGGTGGACCGACTCGAAGTCGGGGATCTCGCGTCGGCACGGAGCGCACCACGTCGCCCAGAGGTTGACGACGGCCGGTCCGTCGAGGTCGGCGAGGCTGCTCACCTCGCCGGTGTCGAGCGACGTGATCTCGACATCGGGCAACGACGACTCGCCCTCACCCGAGTCGTCCCCACCCGAGCACCCGACACCCGCGACAGCCGCAGCGCACACGAGGAGCGCTGCGGTCGCCCGGCGTGCGATCACGATCCCGGGGCGGTCTCGGCCACCGTGACCGTGATCGTGACGTCGTCGGCGTTCTCGAAGTCGAGCGTCACGTCGAACTCGTCGCCGGTCTCGAGCGGCTCGACGAGACCGATCAGCATGACGTGGTAGCCACCGGGTGCGAGCGACACCGTCTCGCCGGCGGGCAGGGGCAGGCCGTCGACCATCTCCTGCATGACCATCGCCATCTCGCTGTCGCCCATGTCCATCTCGCCGTCGTCCATCGACTCGTCGTCCATCGACTCGTCCATGTCCATGTCGTCCATCGACTCGTCGTCCATCGACTCGTCCATGTCGTCCATGTGGTCGCCGGACTCGGCGGGGACGACCTCGTGCACCTCGGCCGAGGCGGCGATGTCGGACGACACCGATGCGGCGACCAGGACGTCGTCGTCCGCCGCCGTGATGTCGAAGTACGCAGCGCCGAGGTCGGTGGCCATCGGCGACGTGCGCGCCCAGGCGTTGTCGATCTCGATGGCGTCGTCGCCGCCCCCGCACGCAGCGAGCGTCAGGGCGGCAACGGACAGGAGGGTGGTGAGTTCACGCTTCATATGCAGCACTCGGTCGTCCGGCGGCCGCGGTGAGTTCCCGCCGATCGCGGAATCAACGATGCCACGGGGCGACGGGCGATGCGGCACCGTCGCCACCGGTGAGCACCTCGAACCCGTCGTCGGTCACGAGGCAGGTGTGCTCGAACTGCGCCGTCCGCTTGCCGTCGGCGGTCACCGCCGTCCAGTCGTCGTCCCACATCTTGTGCTGCCACGTGCCGAGCGTGATCATCGGCTCGACCGTGAACGTCATGCCCGGCCGCATGATGAGCGAGTTGCGCGAGTCGTAGTAGTGCAGCACCTGGATGTCGGTGTGGAACTGCTCGCCGATGCCGTGCCCGACGAAGGCCTTGACCACACCCAGCTTGTGCTGCTTGGCGTGGTCTTCGATCGCCCGGCCGATGTCGCTGATCGGACGGCCCGGCTTGATCGCCTCGATGCCCTTCCAGGTGGCTTCCTCGGTGACGCGGACGAGCTCACGGCTCTGCGGGTCGACGTCACCGATCAGGAACGTCGCGTTCGTGTCGCCGTGGACGCCCTCGCGGTACGCGGTGACGTCGATGTTCATGATGTCGCCGTCCTGGATCACCCGGGAGTCGGGGATCCCGTGGCAGATCACCTCGTTCGCCGACGAGCACAGACTCTTCGGGAACCCGTTGTAGTTGAGCGTGCTCGGGTAGGCGTCGCGCTCGATGTAGAGCTGGTGGGCGTATGCGTCGACGTCGTCGGTCGTCATGCCCGGTTCCATGTACTCGCCGACCAACCGGAGGATCTCGGCCGCGATCGCACCGGTGCGCCGCATCCGTTCGATCACCTCGGGTGACTTGACACGTGGCTCGTCCCAGTAGACCGGCTGCCCCGTCTCGGCCCAGTTGGGGCGTTCGATGTGCTCGGGCACGGCACGCATCGGCGACACCTCGCCCGGCAGCACCCGGCCCTCGAGCTTCTTGTGGCAGCGCTTGTACTTGCGACCGCTCCCGCACCAGCACGGCTCGTTCGAGAGCGGCAGGGTGGCGGGGGGTTGGGCGACGGCACGCATGACGACCGCCAGTCTACGGTGACGACGCGCACGTGCCGACCCGCCGGTGCGAACGTCGCACCTACCAATCGTTCGATCCGAGTCGCCGGCTCCGAGACGGCGGTTCCGCGCCGCCGGCACGGCAATGGCGTGAACCGGCACACGGTCGAGGACGGCGATCCCGACGGCGCGTTCGACGGTGCCTCACGATGGTGGCGGGGCGGTCGTGCGGACGGACGGGCGGTGTGCGGGCGACGGCGGATTCGCCCGCACACCATCGGGCCCGTCGAATCACGACACCTCAGCGGGAATGTCGGCCTCGAGACTCGAAAGCGGGGTATGAAACCCCGGCACGACTCCACGCTAACGGACGACCCTTGTTCGCGCAATTAGTCCCGAGGTGATAACGCCGCGCTTCGTTCGGCGACCGGCAGGTCGACACGCACGATGCCACCCGGGCCGTCGACGATGTCGATCGTGCCGCCGTGGGCCTCGACGATCCCGCGCGCGATCGCGAGCCCGAGCCCGGCCGTGCCGGTCCGGAGGTCGCGCGCTTCGTCGCCCCGCGTGAACGGCTCGAACGCGACGTCGCGCACGTGCACGTGGAAGCCGTCACCCTGGTCGG
>JAUHYJ010000641.1 GCA_030425785.1 Acidimicrobiia bacterium
GTACACGGCGTCGATTCGCTCGGACGCGAGGTACTTCGCCATATGCTCGGCTTGCGCACGGCCCTGGGCCGTGAGCGCCGGATCAGCCGGCCCGTCGGTGTTCTCCCGCCGCTCGGGCAGGGCGTGACGGATCAGCAACAACTCCACAGCGAACGAGACTATGCACCGATGACGAGGCGAACGAAGATCGTGGCGACGATCGGTCCGGCGAGCGACTCGCCCGACCGTCTGCAGGAGGTGATCCGCGCCGGCGTCGACGTCGTCCGGTTGAACCTCAGTCACGGGCCGATCGAGGGGCACCTCGAACGTCTCGCGGCAGTGCGGGCGGCGGCCGATGCGGTCGGCGTGCCCGTGGCGGTGCTCGCCGACCTGCCGGGCCCGAAGATCCGAGCGGGGAAGTTCCCCGACGGTGGTGTCACGCTCGAGGGCGGCGACACCGTCCGGTTGCGCGCCGGCAACGACCCGAGCGGCACCGACGTGATCCACGTCGACTACGACACCTTGATCGAGGACATGGCGGTCGACGACCGGCTGATCATCGGCGACGGCGCGATCTCGCTGCGTGTCACCTCGGTCGGCGACGGCGAGGCCGAGGCATTGATCGAGACGGGCGCCCACACCCAGGGCCGTCCCGGTGTCCACCTCGCCTCCGAGCGATTCCAGCCGACCACGCCGACGGACGAGGACCTCGTGCTCGCCGAGCGGGTCGCCGCCGCAGGCGTCGAGTTCGTCGCCGTCTCGTTCGTCCGGCGGGGTGCCGACATGGACAAGGTGCGCGACATCGTCGGCGACCGGGCCAAGCTCGTCGCCAAGATCGAGACGGCCGCGGCCGCGTCCAACCTCGACGAGATCATGGTGGCGAGTGACGCCGTGATGGTCGCCCGCGGCGATCTCGGCATCGACTGCCCGCTCGAGGACGTGCCGTTCCTCCAGAAGGAGATCATCCGCCGGTGCGTCGAGTTCGGCGTCCCGGTCATCACGGCGACGCAGATGCTCGAGTCGATGATCTACGCGCAGGAGCCGACCCGGGCCGAGGTCACCGACGTCGCGAACGCGATCTTCGACGGCACCGACGCGCTGATGCTGTCGGGCGAGACCGCGATCGGGCACGACCCCGTCGGGACGGTCTCGACGATGGCAGCCATCGCGCAGCGGGCCGAAGCGGAGGCGCACTACCGGCGCTGGGCGTTGCGGCTCGGCCGGGTCCAGCGCGACCGGTGGGGATCGATGCAGGACCGTGTCACCGCCGCCCTGACGCACGCGGCGTCCGAGGCGGCGGTCGATCTCGGCGTCGCCGCGATCCTGTGCTGCACCGGCAGCGGGCGCACGGCGACGGCGATGGCTCGCTTCCGGCCCGAAGCGAAGCTGATCGCGCTCTCGCCCGTGCCGACGACGGTCCGCCAGCTCAGCCTCTCGTGGGGCGTCCAGTCGCTCCAGACCGACACCTACGGCACCACCGACGACATCATCTGGCACGCGGTCGAGCGTGCGGTCGAACGCGGGCTGGTCGCGGCCGGCGACACCATCGTCGTCATCGCGGGCTCACCCCTGCGGTCAGCCGGCACCGCTGCCGACGTGATGCGCATCGTGCAGGTCTCGTGATCTGGTCGACCACCGCCGGTGAGGACGGCGACACCTTCGTCGTGCTCGTCCACGGCGCGCTCGACCGTTCTGCCGGGCTCTTGAAGCTGAGCCGTCGCCTCGACGGATGGGCACTGGTGGCGCGCTACGACCGGCGCGGGTACGGGCGGTCGACGCCGCACGCGGGGCCGTTCGGCATGCCCGAGCAGGTCGTCGATCTCGTCGAGGTGATCGAGCGTCACCGCCCCGCAGGGGCGACTCGCACGATCGCGGTCGGCCACAGCTACGGCGGCAACGTGGCGCTGGCCGCGGCCCAGCAGCACGCCGGCCTCCTGGACGCCGTCGTCACGTACGAGAGCCCCCTGTCGTGGCTCGACTGGTGGGGTGGCTCGGCGGGGAGCGACGCCGTGGCGTGGCGTCACGACCCCCAGGAGGCCGCCGAGCGGTTCATGCGGCGTCTGATCGGCGACGATCGCTGGGAGCGCCTGCCCGAGGCCACGCGCACGGCCCGGCGCGCCGAGGGGCCGGCGATGGTCGGCGAGCTCGCCGATCTCCGCGAGCGTCCCGCGTGGGACGGCGACCGGATCGGCGTGCCCGTGCTCGCGCTCCACGGCGAGCGCGGCAAGCCCCACCACCAGCGCGGCGCCGAGACCATCGCCGAGCTCATCCCCGGCGCCGTGGTCGAGCGCATCGACGACGCGGCCCACTTCGGGCCGAACACGCACCCCGACGTCGTCGCCGATCGCGTGCGGGCGTTCGCGGCGTCGGTCAGCCCGCGTCGCGACCCGTCGAGATCGTGATGTCCCGGCCGAAGAACGAGCACGTGGTGTCGACGCCGCGCCGGCCCTGTTCGGCGACCTGATCGCGCACGCGCTCCGAGCAGTCGTCGAGCGCCGCCCGCTGCGTCCACACGAGCAGCGCGAGCAGCCCGAGCACCGCGGCGAACATCACCTTCTGCATGACCTCGTTCATCAC
>JAUHYJ010000642.1 GCA_030425785.1 Acidimicrobiia bacterium
CGACGGCGGCGGCACCGCCTCCGGCCCGGTCAGCTTCATGCGCGGTGCCGACGCATCGGCGGGCACCATCAAGTCGGGCGGCAAGACCCGCCGCGCGGCCAAGATGGTCATCCTCGACGTCGACCACCCCGACGTCGAGGAGTTCATCTGGTGCAAGGTGAAAGAGGAGCGCAAGGCGCGCGTCCTGCGTGACGCCGGGTTCGACATGGACCTCGACGGCGCCGACTCGTTCTCGATCCAGTACCAGAACGCCAACAACTCGGTGCGCGTCACCGACGAGTTCATGCAGGCCGTGGTCGAGGACGCCGACTGGGGTCTCAAGGCCGTCACGTCGGGCGAGGTCGTCAAGACCGTGCGGGCCCGCGACCTGTGGCGCCAGATCGCCCAGGCCTCGTGGGAGTGCGCCGACCCGGGCCTCCAGTTCGACACCACGATCAACAGGTGGCACACCGCCCACACGACCGGCCGCATCAACGGTTCGAACCCGTGCTCGGAGTACATGCACCTCGACAACTCGGCGTGCAACCTGGCGTCGATCAACCTGCTCAAGTACCTCGACCAGGACGCCGACGGCGGGGTCGGCAGCTTCGACGTCGACGCCTACATGCACACCGTCGAGATGATCTTCACGGCGCAGGAGATCCTGGTCGGACGGGCCGACTACCCGACCGAGCCGATCGGTGACACCAGCCGCAAGTTCCGCCAGCTCGGCATCGGCTACGCCAACCTCGGCGCACTGCTGATGGCGCTCGGCTACGCCTACGACTCGCCGGAGGGCCGGGCCTGGGCCGCCGCGCTGACCTCGCTCATGACCGGTCATGCCTACTCCACGTCGGCCAAGACCGCGGCGCGCCTCGGCCCGTTCGAGGGCTTCGCCGACAACGAGGAGCACATGCTCCGGGTGCTCGCCATGCACCGCGACGCCAGCTACCAGATCGACAACGACGACGTCGTCCCCGACGAGCTGCTGTCGGCCGGACAGCGGGCCTGGGAGGACGCCGTGCGTGACGGCCAGGAGTTCGGTGTGCGCAACAGCCAGGCGTCGGTGCTCGCCCCGACCGGCACCATCGGCCTGATGATGGACTGCGACACGACCGGCATCGAGCCCGACCTCGGCCTGGTGAAGATGAAGAAGCTGGTCGGCGGTGGCACGATGCAGATCGTCAACCAGACGATCCCGCGGGCGCTGCGTCGCCTCGGGTACACCACCGAGCAGGTCGACGAGATCACGTCGTACATCCACGAGAACATGTCGATCCTCGGTGCGCCGCACATCTCGCCCGAGCACATCGCCGTGTTCGCCTGCTCGATGGGCGACAACACGATCCACTACGAGGGCCACGTCCGGATGATGGGTGCGGTCCAGCCGTTCCTGTCGGGTGCGATCTCCAAGACGGTCAACATGCCCGAGGAGGCGTCGGTCGAAGACGTCGAGGCACTGCATCAGCTCAGCTGGGAGCTCGGCCTGAAGGCGGTCGCCATCTACCGCGACAACTGCAAGGTCGCCCAGCCGCTGTCGGCGTCGAAGAAGGGCGACGACTCGACCGATGCCGACGCCGCCGCCACCGACTCGGCGGTCGAGTACGTCGAGAAGATCGTCGAGAAGGTCGTGCACAAGCCGATCCGCCAGAAGCTGCCCCGGACCCGCTCGTCGAAGACGTTCGAGTTCCGCGTCGCCGACTGCAAGGGCTTCGCCACCGTCGGCGAGTACGAGAACGGCCAGCCGGGCGAGATCTTCCTCACGGTGTCGAAGCAGGGCTCGACGCTGGCCGGCATCATGGACGCCTTCGCCAAGTCGATCAGCTACGGCCTGCAGTACGGCGTGCCGATCCGCGGCTACGTCGAGGCCTTCGTGAACATGAAGTTCGAGCCGGCCGGCATGACCGACGACCCGGATGTCCGCTTCGCCGGTTCGATCATGGACTACCTGTTCCGTCGCCTGGCGCTCGAGTACATGAGCTACGACGAGCGCGCCGAGCTCGGCATCTTCACGATCGCCGAGCGCACCCAGCCGACGCTGCCGGGCGTCGAAGAAGCCGTCATCGAGACGAGCCAGGGCAGCGAGATCGAGCCCGAGCCGAAGAGCGTGCCGTCGGTCGACGAGCTCGCCCTCGGTCTCGAGACCGGCGCCGTCGCCCCGACCGTCGAGGACAACACCCCGGCCCGCGGCATCGCCGGCTCACCATCGGCGTCGCGGCCGATCGACGCCCCGATGTGCATGCAGTGCGGCGTCAACATGGTACGCGCCGGCAGCTGCCACGCCTGCCCGTCCTGCGGCAGCACCAGCGGCTGCAGCTGACCCCACCGTCACCACCGGCAAACGCGTGAGGTTTCTGCGCAGAGCTCTGCGCAGAAACCTCACGCGTTTCCGAGGAGGGCGGCGCCTGCTGGCGCGACGACGGTGATCCGGCACGGTCGGGCCCGATGAGGAAGGCGACGCTGTTGCGACGACGTCACCACGTAGTGTCGTGACCATGTTCCGGCGCTCGGTGACGTGGGTGCTGTGCCTGGCGGGGATCCTGCTGGGCTCGGTGGCCTGGTCCGCGTGGGTG
>JAUHYJ010000643.1 GCA_030425785.1 Acidimicrobiia bacterium
TCCTCTGCTCATCGACCGCGACGACGGGCAATTCGGCATCGATGCGACCGATTCCCTCGGCTACGGCACCGAGTACCAGGACGGTAGCGACATCTTCGACGGGCGCGTGGACGGGCCGAATTCCCTCTATTACCGCCGGGCGACCATCAGCCGGGACACCCGGCGCAACGTCGATGCGGCGACCACCATCGACGCCGCCTATCTGACCGGGACGCTGAACCTCAACCGGTGGGAGCTGATGATCGGCGGCCGCTTCGAGTCGGAGACCCGCTCGTATGAGATTCTCGGCCCGGGGACCCTGAACTTCGTGGCCGCGAACGAGGCGATCCGCGGAGAACAGACCAACCAGTATTTCCTGCCCGCGGTCCGCCTCAGGCGTGCGTTCGGCGACGAAGACCGGTTCCGGGTGGAGACCGCATGGAGCCGCACGGTCGGTCGACCGACCTTCTATGAGTTCGCGCCGATCCAGACCGAGGACCAGGGGACCGGTGACGTCCGCCTCGGCAATCCGGATCTCACCGACTCGTTGATCGAGAACTTCGACCTGTCGTTCCGCTATGCGCCGACGGACGGCACGGTGTTCGGCTTGTCCCTGTTCCACAAGCTCGTCGACCAGCCGATCATCAAGGCCTTCGAGCTGGCGCAGAGCGACCTCGGGGCCGACGTGCTGACCTATCGCAACGGCGACGAGGGGGTGATCCAGGGAGTCGAGTTCGAGGTCAGCAAGAACCTGCTCACGAACTGGAACGTCACCGCCAACTACACCTATATCAATTCCAACCTCGAAACGAACATCCTGGCGCCGGGCGGCGGCACCCAGCCGGTCACGATCGGCTTCGAGGGACAGCCGGAGCAGATCGTCAACTTCATCCTCGGCTACGACAACGACGAGCTCGGCCTGGGGGTGAACCTGATCTACAACTACACCGGCGAGTACCTCGGCATCGTGCCGCGGGCGGTGACCGACGACCGCGTGATGCAGGAGGCCCGGTCCACCCTGGATCTGGTGATCAAGAAGGAGCTCGAGCTCTTCGGTTGCGACGGCACCCTGACCTTCAAGGCCGGCAACCTGCTGGATGCCGAGGTGCGGAGTTTTTACGACCCGAGCGGCTTCGACTACGACCGCTACTCCCCCGGGAGGACCTTCGCGTTGTCGTACGAGACTTCTTTCTAACAGGAAGTTTTCCGCCGGATGACGGCGGGACGGAGCGGTCCGGTGCATGCGACGGATTTGTCACGCGCGGGCCCTTTGTATGATCCGGATGGAGCACTAGGAACGACGCGGCTTCGGACATCTGTCGTCAAGCGATGGATGGTCGGTCAGACGCCCGCGGAAGCGGGTTCCGGGCCGCCGACGAACGAACCAACCATGAAACAACAACTGCTTACCACCGCAGCCACCATCGGGCTGCTGACCCCCGCGGCCTTCTCCGCGGAAGTCAACGTGCTGACCGATCTGCTGAGTGGCAACACCGGCAATCTCGACGGCATCGAGGCCACCACCGACTACGACGGCGCGGGCCCGCTTCCCGCCGGCGTGATGGTCTGGACCGCCGACAACGAGTACATCCTCGACGAGCCCGTGTTCGTCGAAGACGGCGCCAAGCTCATCATCGAGCCCGGCACCAAGATCTACAGCACCTACAACGACAACGGCCTGGACGGCGATCCGCTCAACAACGACGACGCCGACAAGACCAACGACGACTTCGGCGCGCTGGTCGTGGCCCGGGGCGGCACGCTGGTGGCCGAGGGCACCTGCGATGCTCCGATCGTGTTCACCACGATCTTCGAGCGCGACGGCCTCGACACCGACGGCGACGGCAACGGCGACGGCGCCGTGTTCCCGGTGGCCGGTGAGAACATGAGCCTGTGGGGCGGCGTCGTGCTGCTCGGCAACGCGCCGGTGACCAAGTACTCCGGCGGCACCAACACCGGCATCGGTTCGGTCGAGGGCTTCGCGCCCGGCAGCGACCCGCGGGTGCTCTACGGGGCGGACCTGCAGAACAGCGAGACCTTCGACCCCTACGATTCGTCGGGGGTGATGAAGTATGTCTCGATCCGCTTCGGTGGCTACGAGTTCGCCGCGGGTGAGGAGGTCAACGGCCTCACCATGGGCGGCGTCGGCCGCGGCACCTGCATCGAGCACATCGAGGTGGTGTCGAACAGCGACGACGGCTTCGAGTGGTTCGGCGGCACGGTCGACACGAAGTATCTCGCCGCGATCATGTGCGACGACGACTCCTTCGACTTCGACCAGGGCCACCAGGGCACCCACCAGTTCTGGTTCGTGATCCAGTCCAACCTCGGAGCGAACGGCAGCGCCGACAAGGCGGGAGAGCACGACGGCCGGGTGAATGCGGCGGCCAACGACTTCGCTTCGGAGCGGACGCTTCCGATCGTGCTGAACGCGACCTTCATCGGCCAGAACAGCACGGCGACGGGCACGGCGTTCAAGCTTCGCGAGGACTTCGCGGGCCAGTATCACAACGCGCTGTTCATGGACTTCGGCACGGGCATCGACCTGGGCACGGGGACCGACGAGCCGGCG
>JAUHYJ010000644.1 GCA_030425785.1 Acidimicrobiia bacterium
TTCGACAACGTCGAGTTCGACGGGTTCGGTGCCGTCGGCGATTTCGCGATCCGGCTGTTCACGGGCGATCGCATCGCGGTGCGCGGCAGGCTCGAGGGGCGCGTGTTCGACGACGGCGACGAGGTCAAGGTCGTCGCGAACCACGTCGAGCTGATCCGGCGCGCCAGCGATGCGCCGGCGCACGAACGACGCGCCGAGGACTGATCCGCGTCGGCTCGCGTCAGGAACAGATCTCGAGCATGTCGATGACCGGCTGTACGCGGGCGACCTCGTGTGACCGGATCAGGTTCGCCTTGGCCAGCAGGGCCAGCACGGCGCCGGCCGTCTCGGCGACGCGTGCCTCGTCGTGGAAGAGGTAGACCGACGACGCCATCGTGACGCAGACCGGCCAGCCGAGCTCGCGGAACCGGAACGACTGGAGCAGGTTGTCGGTCTGGTACCGCACCCGCTCGGGGCCGTCGGGGAGGTTGAGCGCGAACCCGAACCCGGGGTCGATCCAGATCTTGTCGACGCCGCAGCCGGTGATCATGTCGAGGCGTTCGCGGAAGAAGGCCAGCTGTTCGTCGATCATCTGGTCGGCGGGTGGTACGTCGTCGCTCGACCGCGCGGTCTCGCCCGGCGTGTAGCAGAGGATGAGGCCGGCGTCGTGGCGGGCGATGTCCTCGTAGAGCGCCGGGTCGTCGACGCGGCCGGTGAGGTTGATGACGCCGGCGCCCGCATCGAGCGCAGCGGCTGCCACGGCGGTGTGGTACGTCTCGGCCGACACGAGGATGCCGTCGTCGGCCAGCGCCCGCACCACGGGAACGAGGGAGGCCACCTGACCGTCGACGTCGACGAGATCGGCGGTGGTGCCGGTCGACTCGGCGCCGATGTCGACCATCGCGGCGCCCTCGATCGTCATGCGGCGGCCGCGGTAGCGCGCGTGCTCGACGGTGTGCACGATGCTCTCGCGATACGACGAGTCGCGCGACAGGTTGATCACACCGAGCTGGTACGGACGATCGTCGAACACCCGGCCGAACGCCGGGAACTCGAGGGTGCGCACCGGATGGCCGATCGCATCGCGGTGTGCCTGCCAGAGGGGGAGCAGCGCGTCGGGGGTGATCATGTGTGGTCCTCCGTCGTGTTCGGCCAATCGTCGTCGGCGATCGCGGCGAGGTCGCCCGGCTCGACGGGCAGGTCGGCGAGCAGTTCGCGCATCGTTCGCCCGAGCACGGGGTGCACCACGTCGGGCCCCACGTCGCACACGGGCACCATCACGAAGCGTCGTTGGTGCTGGCGGGGGTGTGGCACGCACAGCGAGGCGTCGTCGGCGACCAGGTCGCCGTAGACCAGGAGGTCGAGGTCGAGCGTTCGCGGGCCCCAGTGGACGGCGCGTTCGCGCTCGCGGCTCGCCTCGATCCGATGCAGGAGCGCGAGGAGCTCGGGGGCGTCGAGGGTCGTCGTGGCCGACAGCGCTGCGTTGAGGTACGGGCCCTGGTCGTCGGGCCCGCCGACCGGTGCCGTCTCGTACAGCTTCGACACGGCCCGGACCTCGACGTCGTCGTGGGCCCGCAGAGCGGTGACCGCAGCTCGGATGTTGTCGAGGCGGTCACCCAGGTTCGATCCGAGCGCGATCAGGACGTCGGTGCTCATCGTTCCGCGTCACGTGTGATCGTGACGCCGACCCCGTCGGCGGCGTCGAAGATGTCGAGCTTCTGCACGGTCACGTGGACGCGTGTCGCGAGCTCGTTGCGCAGTACGACACGGGCGACATCGTCGGCCCACGTCTCGACGAGCTCGACGTGTTCGTCGGACCCGGCTCGGGATTCGATGTACTCGACGACGTCGGCGTACGACACGTACCGGCCCGTGTCGCGGACGATGCGTCCGTAGTCGGGCACCGTCTCGATGTCGACGTCGAACCGGACACGCTGACGATCGAGACGCTCGTGGTCGAACACGCCGATGAACGCGGCGACGACGAGGCCACGCACGATGACGCGGTCGACGGGCGGAGGCGGGTTGGCGGTCATGGCGGGGGCGACCAGAACAACCCGGGTGTTTCCGGGGCTATTCCCGGTCGCGCGGTCTCAGCAGCGAGCCTCGACGACGCCGTCGACGGGCTCGGCGGCGATGTCGGCGTTCGGGAAGAAGCTGCCCTCGCCGCGGACGGTCGATCCGTCGAGCGTCAGCTCGAGCGTGCCCCCGACGGCCTCGTAGAACGAGCTGGCCTCCCACAGGGTCTCGAAGCTGCTGTCGTAGACCGACACGCTGGCCGTGCCGGTGATCGTGCCCTCGTCGCCGAACTGGGTGATGTCGAGGCCGGGGTCGTCGTACGAGGTGGCGGTGAACACGATCTCCGAGCCGGCGGCCTCTTGCGGTTCGAGCGTGCAGAGGATCCCGAACTCGAAGGTCTCGCCGTTGTCGAGCGTGAGGGTCGCCGTGCCCGAGCCGCCTCCCGAGGGTGCCGCCGGCTCCTCGGCCGGCTCGTCAGCGGGCTCTTCGGCTGGTTCGGCTGCGGGTTCGTCGGCGGGTTCGTCGGCCGGCTCGGTGGCGGGTTCGTCGGCC